>VBKD01000177.1:0-3845 GCA_005888075.1 Chloroflexota bacterium | reverse complement strand
GTTACGACCGCCGATGGCTCTGCTCTAACCGACGGAGCCGAGATCGACTCCGGCGCCGTGCTGAAGCTGACCTTCAACGACGCGATGGAGCCGGTCACCATCAAGGCGACCGCGGGCGCGCAAATCACAAATCTGAAGTGGGCCACAGATGGTAAGAGCGCGACGTTTTCCACGGCGGGGATTCCATCCGGTCCGTTCAGCGTCATCATCCCGCCAGGCGGCCGCGACCAAACGGGTCACCTAGTACCCGGCGGCTTCGCCTTGAAGACCGGCATCTACTACCACGACCGCGAGCACACCACCCCGCTCCGATACCCGGCGCTCGTCCAGATTCCGAACGATGAGTTCGCGCGCGACCAGAACGGTCTCCAGGCCGCGGACATCGTCTTTGAGTATGTCGCCGAGGGCGGCATCACCCGCCTTACGGCGATCTATCAGAACGCACCCGATCTCATCGGCCCGATGCGGTCGGCCCGGTTCATCTCGCTCAAGATCGGGCGGCACTACAAGGGCCTTCTGTTCCAATCAGGCGAATCGCAGGCGACGCGCAGCCGTGCCGCGCAAGATCCCACCCCGCAGTTCTTCGACACCATCGGCTATCAGTTCCGCACGGGCTCCCGCTTCGCTCCCGACAACCTGATGATCAAGGGGCCATCCGTCCAAGCGGCGGAGAACAACTACTTCTCCTGGATCCCCGCTTTCGCATTGCCCAAGGCACGACCCAACATCAGCGGTGGAGGTTCCGCGACGACGGTCAGCGTCGACGAGCATTACTCGACGTACTCCTACGACGGTGTGACCGGCACGTATCGCAAGACCGAGGAAGGTCACGGCTACAGCGACGCAAGCTTGAATCAGCCGCTGCGGATCGAGATGCTGATCCAGCTGCACACCCATGAGTGGCTGCTGGACGTGGGAGACGGTCATGGCTCCCATATTCACGACTACGAGCTCGACACCAATGGCCGCGCGAGCTTCTTCTACAAGGGGCAGCAGTACTCGGGTTTCTGGACCTCGACCGACCGCAATGGTCCGCTGAGCTTCACCCTCGACAACGGCCAGCCGGTGAGCCTCCCTCCGGGTCTCGTCTGGATCGACGTAACGGCCTGACGGTCAGGCCGTCGCTTGACTCCGCCGGCGCCTAGGCCCGGGCTGCGTCCTTCAGCGCCGAGATGTACATCGCCGCCGCGACAGCCGCGGTAGTCCCGTCCCCCACGGCGGTCGCGATCTGCTTGGTCAGCTGCGCGCGCACATCCCCCCCCGCCCATATGCCGTCGACCGACGTCTGCATGTTGCGGTCGGTGACGATGTAGCCGGCTTCGTCATGGTCGACATGGACGTTCAGCAGCGCGGAGTTCGGCACGAACCCGATGAAGATGAACACCCCGCCGACGGCCAGCTCCTTGGCTTGTCCATGCTGCTCGTAGCGAACAAGTTTCACCTTGTCACCCCCGACTATCTGCTTCACCTGGGCGTCGAAAATGAAGTCGATCTTCGGGTTGGCACGCGCTCGGTCGATCAGGATGGGCTGCGCGCGCAGCTCCTCGCGCCGGTGGATGATGTGGACCTTCGAGGCGTAGCGCGTCAGGAAGTCCCCCTCCTCAACCGCAGCATCGCCACCGCCCACCACCGCCAGCTCCTGGTCCTTGAAGAAGGCGCCGTCGCAGACGGCGCAGTAGCTCACACCGCGACCCCAGTACTCCTTCTCTCCAGGCACCGAGAGGTACCGCGGCAAGCCGCCTGCGGCAAGTCGAAATCCCGAACGTCGACGCCGAACTTGCGCGCGTGCTCGCCCATCTTGGTGGCCAGCTCCGATCCCAGAATCGACTCGAAGCCCGGGTAATCCTCGACCAGCTCCGTGTTCAGGAGCTGTCCGCCCAGCGGTCCCCGGTCCAGGACGACCGTCTTGAGGTCCATCCGGGCCGTGTACAGGGCGGCCGCCAGGCCCGCGGGCCCGCCGCCGACGATGATGATGTCGTACTCGTTCACTGCATCCATTGAATTGGTTTTGGCAGTGTGAGTATTCCCAGATCAGCCGTGCTGGTAACGGACCCCATAGCCGCCGCGGGGCGACTGGCAGGCGATGTTTTCAAACGGGCAGCCGATCGAGCAGGCGCCGCATTCGATGCAGTTGCCGAAGCTGACCAGGGTCTTTTTCTGCTCCTCGTTCCACTCATAGACCCCAGCCGGGCAGAAGTGGGTGCAGTACTTGCCAGTGCACTTGGTCGCGCAGACGCTTTGGTCCATGATCTCGATGTGCGGACGGCCGGTGTCCTCGTTGTACTTGACCGTGAAGAGCTTGTCGGTGATCTTTTCCATCAGCCCTCTCCAAACCTCTGCCAGATCCGGCACATGAGGCGGATCGTGTCGACGTAGTCGGCCGCGTGGATGTTCTCGTTCGGCGCGTGGATACGGTTGTCGGGCCTCCCCACGCCGACCGGAAGGACCGTCGGCACGCCGAGGTCGGCCACCACCGGATGCATCGGCCCGGTCGCCGGCATGAACGGCCACAGGACCGGCTCGCCGTGAAGCTCGCGGACAGACTCGATGACCGTCTTGGCGATGGCCGAGTCCACGTCTGACCGCGCCGGCTTCTCACCCTCGCCGGCCAGGATTTCGACTTTTTCGAAGCCGTTCTTGTCCAGGTGCTTGCGCAGCTGCGCGAGGACCTCATTGGGGTCCTGGTCGGGGACGAGACGGAAATCGAGCTTGGCCATCGCCTCGGCGGGGAGGACGGTTTTCGAACCGGGCCCCTGATAACCGCTGGCGATGCCGGCGACATTGCAGGTGGGCAGGAACAGCATCTGCTCGATCACCTGCTCGGGCTTGGGGTCGCGGACCAGCTTCTCGAAGCCGACCAGCTTGCGGCGCTTGTCGACCTCCGGGTCGATCTTCGCCATCATCCGGCGATCGGCTTCCGTCGGCTTGATCGCCCGGTCATAAAAGCCTTCCATCTTGATGTTCATGTCCTGGTCGCGAAGGCTCGCCAGCGCGCCGATCATGTACATCGCGGCTGACGGATAAATAGACGCGAAGCCCGAGTGCTGGTCGAAGTCCAAAAGCCTCACGCGAAGCGTGACGTAGAGGAGGCCGCGGCACCCGAACTGAAGGGTCGGCCGCCCTGCGTCATCGAATGACGTGCCGGACTCCCACAAACAGCCGTCGGCGCGGAGCTTGTCCGCGTGGTCATGCGCGATCTTTTCGAAGGACTTGGATCCGATCTCCTCTTCCCCCTCGATCAGGAAGCGAAGAGTGACGGGAACCTCGCCGAGCGACTTTAGAGTTTCGAGGGCGTGGATGCGCGCCATGACGTCCGCCTTGTCATCGGCCACGCCGCGAGCGACGATGCGTCCATCCTTCTCGTTGGGTTCAAAGGGCGGCGAGCTCCACAGGTCGACCGGGTCGACCGGCTGCACGTCGTAGTGCTGGTAAAGGAGGATCTTCCGCTTCCCCGTGCCGCGGACCTCCGCGTACAGCGCGGGCATCCCACCCGCCTCCAGCGTCTCGACTCGGTCCGTGAACCGGCCCAGGCTCTGGGCCAGCCAATCCCGGGCCGGCTTCACCGCGTCCAGGCCGTGATTGGAAATGCTCGGGAAGCTGCAGAGCTCTTTGAGCTCCTCCACGAACCGCCGCGAGTTCTGCTCGATGTACGTGTCGACCGCGCTGGTTGAGATCACAGCGTCATCGTAACGTTGTCACGATGACCGAGGCTGAGGGGGAGTTTCACTTCTCGCCAAGGCCCAACCGGGCCTCTGAGATCAACTGGCATTCGTGGTCACCCGAGGCATTCGAAGAGGCCAATCAGACCGGCAAGCCAATACTCCTCTCCATCTCCGCGGTCTGGT
>VBKD01000256.1 GCA_005888075.1 Chloroflexota bacterium | reverse complement strand
CGCCGAGGCTGCGGCCACACAGGGCCGGTTCTGGGAGATGCACGATGTTCTCTTCGAGAATCAGAAGCGCCTGCGCGATGAGGACCTCCGCGATTACGCCAAGAAGCTCGAACTCGACCTCGAGCGATTTGAGAGGGAGCTGGCCGAGCACGTCCACGCCGGGCGGGTCCACGAGGACTTCATGAGCGGCGTGCGCAGCGGCGTGAACGGGACGCCGACCTTTTACATCAACGGTGTGAGGCACGACGACTCATACGAGACCGAAACGCTGCTGACAGCGCTCGAGACCGCCGCAGCATCGGCTAGATAACCTTTCCGCGTCGAGGCCCATTGCCCTGCGCAGGAGGCTGTGGCGGCCGGACAGAATGTGCGAGTTGGACCGAGTGCGCCACCTCGTCGCAGGAAGTTGGTTCAGAATGATTCGTGTGAGGGCACGGATCCAGCAGATCCCGGCCGCTGAGGACGCCACGTGGGGTGCCGTCTTCGCCTCGCTATCCCTCACTCACCGGACCGACTGGCATTTCCACTGGACTGCTTACAACCAACCGGGGTATGACGCTTTCTCCGTGATCGAAATCGAAGCTCCAGGCGAAGACGTCGATGGGATGCGAGCCGAAATCGTCGAGGTTGTCGATCATGTCAACGACGTCGTGAAGCGTGACCCGCTGGACAAGATGGTTCCGATCGACTCGGGACTCGTCGAGGTGCTCGTCAGCTAGTTCTACCGATCCGGTCGTGGCATCACGCCGCCTCGGCCGGCTGAGCTTCCACTTCCGGGACGCGGGAGCGCCGCCATCCTCGCTCCAGCAACAGTGCACTCGCCGCGCCGGCCAGGACCACGGCCATCCCAAGCGCGACGGTTGGGCGCATCGCGGCGATGTAGGCGTTGTCGAAGACCTGCGTCGCCAGCGCCTGGATCTGGGCGGCCAGCTGCGCCGGGATGCCCGCGGGAAGAGCGAGGTGCCCCGCCTGCCCGGCCCCCACTTCGAGGTTGCCCCCGGCGGCGCTGGCGAAGCCGTTGATGAAGGCGGCACGCGCGGCGACGGGCAGCTGCTGCGCCGCCTGGGCGGCGTCGGATGGAAGCAGCGAGCGTCGGCGGTGCGGATCGGCCGCATCGCGACCGTGATCGAGGGGGCAAACACTCCGCCCATGCCGATGCCGGTGACGACCATCGGGACAAAGAACGTCCACGAGTTGGAACCGACGGCCGCGAGCGCGGCGGTCCAGGAGATGCCGGCGGCGAAGAGACCCAGACCGGCAACGAGGATCGGACGCCCGCCGATGCGGTCGGTGAAGCGTCCCGCGAAGGGAGCCACCACGCCCGCCGCCACCGACATGGGCGCGAACGTGAGACCCGAGGTGAGCGCCGACATGCCAAGCACCGACTGCGTGTAGATCGTCAGCGGGATGAATGCGGCCTGCATGCCGAAGGCGATGGCGACGCCGATCCAGTTGTTGATCGCGAAGTCACCGAGCCTGAAGAGGCGGAGCGGCACGAGCGGCTCGCGCTGGCGAGACTCCCAGACCACGAACAGCGCGAGCAGGACCACCCCGCCGGCGATCACCTCGGGCACGGTCAGCGCTCCGGTGATCGTCGACCACGAGTAGCGCTGGCCCTCGATGAGGCCAAAGACGATGGCGAAGAGCGAGGCGGAGGCAAGCACGATGCCAACCGGATCGAACGAGTGCGAGCGGCCTGGGCGCAGGTCGGGCACCAGCAGCAGCACCGCGGCGAACGCGATGATGCCGACCGGGACATTGAGGTAGAAGATCCACCGCCAGTCGGCGTTGGTGACGATGAATCCGCCCAGGACGGGGCCGGCCACCGTTGAGAGGCCGACGACGGCGCCGTTGACGCCGAACGCGGCGCCGCGCCGATCCGCCGAGAAAAGAGCGGCGATGAAAGGCAGCATCTGTGGCATGAGCAGCGCACCCCCCATTCCCTGCACGACCCGCGCCGCGATCAACTGCGAAGCGTCGGTGGACAGGCCGCAAGCGGCCGAAGCCGCGGTGAAGAGAGCGAGGCCGACCAGGGTCAGGCGCTTGGGACCGAACAGGTCCCCGAGGCGGCCGGCCG
>VBKD01000067.1 GCA_005888075.1 Chloroflexota bacterium | reverse complement strand
CACGGGACTTCGCGAGCCGCCGTCCACGACATCGTGCGACGCTCGACCAGGTCGCTGCAGGAGTACGAGCGACGGCTCGGGCTGCTCGCCGGATCGGCGCGGAACCGCCGCGCGCTCGAAACGATGGAGAAGGAGCTGAACGCCCTGAAGCGCCGCCTCGCCAAGCTCGAGGCCACGGTTTAGATGTTCGAGACGCTGAGCGACCGGCTCGCTGCCGCGCTCAAGAAGATCACTGGGCGAGGCGTCCTGCGGCCGGAGGACCTCGAGGCAGGCCTCCGCGAGGTGCGCCTTGCGCTCCTGGAGGCGGACGTCAACTTCAAGGTCGTCAAGGAGTTCGTGGATCGCGTGCGCAACCGGCTCCAAGGAGCCGAGATCTCGCCCGGGCTGACCGCCCCTCAGACGGTCGTGAAGGCTGTTGATGAATAGCTGGTTCTGCTCCTCGGCGGCAACTCGGAAAGCCTTCGCTACGCATCGACGCCTCCGACCGTCGTGATGCTCGCCGGCCTGCAGGGGTCGGGCAAGACGACGACCGCGGTCAAGCTCGCCCTGCTCGCCCAGCGCGAGGGCCACAAACCCCTGGTCGTGGCGCTCGATTACCGCCGCCCCGCGGCGGTCGAGCAGCTCCGCACCCTGGCGGAGCGCGAGAAGGTCGCCTTTTACTCAGGCAGCGGCCAGGTCGAGGCGATCGCAGCTCGCGCGATTGAGGAAGCGAAAAGGCTGACCTGCGATGTGGTCGTCCTCGACACCGCCGGGCGGATGCAAATCGACGCTGAGCTGATGCAGGAGTTGAAGCGCCTGAAGTCCGCGATCCCGGTGACCGAGACGCTGCTCGTCGCCGACTCGATGACAGGCCAGGAGGCCGTCAAGGTAGGTGAGACTTTCGGCAACGAGGTCGGACTCAGCGGGGTGATCCTGACCAAGCTGGACGGAGATGCACGAGGCGGGGCGGCCCTGTCCTTGCGGGTCGCGACGGGTCAGCAGATCCGGTTCGCCGGCACCGGAGAGCGACCGAGGGACCTCGAGGTTTTCCACGCCGAGCGAATGGCCTCGCGCATCCTCGGTATGGGCGACGTGCTCACGCTGATCGAGAAGGCCGAGCAGTCGATCGACAAGGACCAGGCCGCCCAGGCCGAGCGCAACTTCCGCTCAGGTCAGATGAGCTTTGACGATTTCCTGGCTCAGATCCGCCAGCTGCGAGGAATGGGCTCGCTGGAGGGGATGCTCGACATGATTCCCGGAGGCGGTGCGCTGAAGGGTCAGCTCGCGGGTTCAGACCCCGAGCACGAGATGCGCCGCATGGAGGCGATCATCCTTTCGATGACTCCCCGAGAGCGCTCGCATCCCGATCTAATCGATGGCGCGCGCCGCAGGCGGATCGCCACAGGCAGCGGCGTGCAGCCCGCCGACGTGAACCGGCTGCTGAAGGCGCGCGACTCGATGCAGAAGCTTGCCAAGCAGTTCGGGTCCGCGCAGCGCAAGGGCAAGATGGTTGGACTTCCGCGAATTTTTGGACAAGGAGGCGCAGGTTGGTAAAGATCAGGCTGAGGCGGATGGGGGCGAAGAAGCATCCCTTCTACCGCCTCGTGGTGGCGGACTCACGCTCGCCGCGTGATGGCCGCTTTATCGAGCACCTCGGGTATTACGACCCGATGACCGAACCGGTGCAGGTCAAGATCGACGTGGACAAAGTAATGCGGTGGCTACAGCAGGGCGCCCAGCCAAGCGAGGCCGCGCGCAGCCTGTTGAAGCGGGAGGGAATTCTTGAGCGACGCGCAGAGAAGCCAACCGCCTCGGCGTGACTTTCGCCGCGGAGGCGTCAATCGTGGATTTCGGCGTGACCGGCCCGCCCCGACCGGCCCGGGCATCGACTATCGCGCGCTGGTCGAGTTCGTGGCGAAGACACTGGCGGAAAAGCCGGATGAGGTTCAAGTAGAAGCGTTCGACCGCGGAGCCGGCACGGTCGCGATCAAGGTCAAGCTGGCTGACGCGGACGTCGGCCGCTTCATCGGCAAGGCCGGCCGCAACATCGAAGCGATCCGGACCCTCGTGCGGGTCGCCTCCCTGCGTGATCGCAAGCGGGTGTTCGTGGATCTTGCCAACCAGGATCCGAACTCACACCACGCGCGGCCGCGAACGCGCGGAACGGGCGGGACGCCGGCGTGATCCGGGTCGGTCAGGTCACCGGTGCTTACGGTCTCGATGGAGCTGTCAAGGTCACACCCTTGACGGATTTCAACGACCGTTTCGATTCGGGTGCGTGCCTTCTGCTGAACGGCGCGAAGCACCACGTCGAATGGAGCCGCGAGAGCCACCCTGGTCTCGTCGTCAAGCTCCGCGGCATCGACAACAGGACCATGGCCGACCTTTTTCGTGGGCTCTACCTCGAAGTGCCGGACGAAGAGATGCGCACTCTCGAGGTGGGCCGTTTCTATCACCGTCAGGTGGTCGGGCTGGCCGCCGTCACGCAGTCAGGCGACGGCCTGGGCGTGATCACGGAAGTGCTCGAGCGCCCGGCCAACGACGTGTGGGTGAGCCACGACGGCTCCGTCGAGCACCTGATCCCAGCGACCAAGGACGCGGTGCTGAACGTCGACCTCAGCGCGGGTCGGGTCGTTGTGGCGGACTGGCTGACGCGTTTCGAAGACGCGCCGGACAAGGGTTGATCTGGCGCTGATGAGATTTGATGTCGTCACCATCTTCCCGGCCATGTTCGCGCCCGTGTTCGAAGCGGGCGTCGTCGGCCGCGCCCGCGAAGCGGGTCGCATCCAGCTGCGTGCGCATGACCTCCGCGAATACACGCACGACAGGCATCGCCAGGTGGACGATATGCCGTTCGGCGGTGGACCGGGAATGGTGATGAAGCCCGAACCGGCAATCGAAGCGGTGGAAGCCCTCCGCATCGAGAATCGCGGCCCCGTGGTCCTGATGGAGCCATGGGGCGAACGTCTTGATCAGGAGCTCGCGGCCGAGCTGGCCGCGGAGGACGGTCTCATCATCGTCTGCGGACGCTACGAGGGAATCGACGACCGCGTGCGCACAGCGCTCGACGCTCGCGAGATCTCAATCGGCGATTACGTTTTGAGCGGCGGCGAGATCCCCGCCATGGTCCTCATCGACACCGTGGCGCGGCTTGTGCCCGGCGTCGTCGGCGATCCACAATCGCTGACACAGGACAGCTTTTCGAGCGAGCTCGCCGGATGGCCACAGTTCACGCGCCCTGCCGAATATCGGGGCATGTCCGTCCCTGACGTGCTCCTATCGGGGGACCACGCCCGCATCCGCCAGTGGCGTCACCAGCAAGCAGCCCAAAGACGTGTTTCACACAGCAAGGAGTTGAAGAAGAGATGAACGTCATCGAGCAGCTCGAGAGGGAGCAGCAAAAGGAGAAGGTGCCGGCCCTACGTGCCGGCGACACGGTGCGGGTGCACGCGAAGGTGGTCGAGGGGACCCGCGAGCGCATCCAGGTGTTCGAAGGCACCGTGATCCGCGTGACCGGTGGCGGACTGCGCCGAAACTTCACAGTCCGGCGGGTGACCCATGGAGTCGGGGTCGAGAGGACCTTCATGATCCACTCCCCGCGCATCGACAAAGTCGACGTCCTACGCCACGGCGACGTGCGGCAGGGCCGGCTCTACTACCTGCGCGGCAAGGTTGGTCGCGAGGCACGCATCCGTGAGCGCCGGAGTCTGGTGCGTGAGGCGGAGCCTGCACCGGCGGTGGTGGCGGCGCCCGAATCAGAGGAAGAGGAAGAAGCCTAGCTCGAGGCTGGCCGGAAACCGGCCGAGCCTCCTGTTAAGACCCTTGGCGGTTGATGCCAGGGGTCTGTACTCTCGGGGAACATGGGGTATCAGGACGTGGCCGGGGTCGACGAGGTGGGCATGGGTCCGCTCGCGGGCCCGGTGGTGGCAGGCGCCGTGGTGCTGCCCATCGGAGCCAGGATCCCCGGCCTCGATGACTCAAAGCTGCTGACCGCGGAAGAGCGAGAGCGCGTCGATGCATTGATCTGGCGCCGGGCGGTCGCAGCGTCGGTGTGCTCCGTCGACCACACACAAGTCGGGCGATTGGGACTGCTCAACGCCCGGCACCTGGCGACGGCCGGCGCGGTCGCGGGGCTCAAGGTTCCGGCCGAATACCTGCTGGTCGACGCTTTCGACATCCCGGAGGCGCCACTGCCCCAGATGGCTGTGGTGCGCGGGGACAAGGTTTGCGCATCGATCATGGCCGCCAGCATCGTGGCCAAGGTCGCCCGGGACAGACAGATGATCGAGTACGACAGCCTTTATCCGGGGTATGGGTTTGCCGACCACAAGGGTTACGCCACGCCTTCGCATCGGGCCGCCATCCGGCGCCTCGGGCCGAGCCCGATTCACAGGACGACTTGGGCGCCGTTTCGCGTCTCCGATCTGCTCATCTCCAGCTAGGCAAAGCGGGCGAGAAGGCCGCCGCGGAGCTGCTGCGTTCGCGCGGCTACGAGGTCGTGGGAGCCGGCTTCCTGGCGCGACGGGGCGAGCTGGACCTGGTCTGCCGGCGAGGCAAAGAGCTGGTGGTGGTCGAGGTGAAAACGCGCAGCAGCGATGCCTTCGGCACGCCCTTCGAAGCGGTTGGGGCGCGCAAGAGGCGTGCTCTTATGGCAGCCGTGGCCGAGTACCGGGCGCTCGCAGAGTGGCGGGGGCCCATCCGCTACGCGGTGGTGGGCATCACCGTGAAGTCCGACGGCGGTTTTGACATGGAGCTGCTCGAAGACCCTTTCTAGGTCGAAGAGATCGCGCCCTCATAGGCGCGGAGCCGTGAATTCGCGACCACCAGGAGGACAACCACCAGGGCGCCGGCCGCCGCCGCGAGCAGCGCTCCGGCGCCCGCGATCAGCGCGGCCACGGCTGGCGTCGAGGGAAGCGGCCCGAGGCGCGCGCCCGTTGCAGCCGCCGCACCAAGATGAAAAAGGGCAAACGCGCCGATGCTCAGGAGGGCGAAGGCGATGGCTCCTCCCGTCGAGGTCATGGTGCCGAGGAGGCCGACGGCGCGCCGGTCGTCCGCTGCCTCGAAGTTCGGGTCAATCGCCCCGGCAGAAACGCCGACCGAAACAAAGCCGATCACCAACCAGATGACCAACACGAGGAGTTGCAGGAGCTCTGCGATGCCGACCCCGCCGACGACTGCCATCGCGATGGTCAGCAGCATCGTCAGCGCGAGCACCGGAGGAAGAGTGAGGGCGACCTTGACGCGGATGATCTCCGACATCGCCAATGGCGACATGCGCAGCAGCTGAAAGCCCCGACGCTCGCTCGGGATGGACGGGACGGCAAGGGCCATCGACACGAACATCGAGATGAATGCGGCGACCGCGACGTCCGACCACAAGCCGTTCAGCGTTCGAGAGGGGCGGATCAGCGTCAGGGCGTAGCCGACAGGGAAGAGGAGAGCAGGAAGCAGGCGGCTCAAGCGGCGAATGTCTCGCCTATAGCCGAGCCAGTCCTTGCGGGCGATCGCCCTGGCGGGAGAGCCGGCACCGCTGGCCATGCTCTTTGGACGCCTCGCAGGCGCTCGTTTCCACACCGCCTGCCCGCCGCCAAAGAGCCCAAGGCCCGCCAGGAGTGTGCGTTGATAGAGGATGCCGGCCGCCCCCACGAGCATCACTCCGAATGCCAGGCAAAACAGTGTCCAGACGATGGCGGACGACCAGTCGCCCGCGATCACCGCACTCAGGGCGTGGCCGGGCCAGGCGGAGGGCAGCCAATCGGTGCGCTGCGCGAACGCGGCGAGATTGCTGAAGTCGGGCACACGGCTCGCACCGAAAGACCGGCGCAGGCTGACATTCCAAGTGAGATAAAAGCCCACACCGACCAGGGCGGCGACTCCGGCGGCGAAGTCGCGCGCGATGCGCGCCGGAACCCACCTGATGATGAGCGACATCACCATGACCTGGAACGACGTGACGACCATCACGATTACGAACACCAGCAGCAACGCCAGCGCGTAATAGACGGGCGAGGCGTCTGAACCGACGCCAACCCCGAACACGCCGGCGATCAGGATTCCGCTGATCAGAAGGTTGGCGGTCATTGCCAGCACTGCGCGCGCCAAGAAAATCTCGACTGGTCGCACCGGGGCCAGAACGAGCTGGAGCAGGTCGCGGCCGACGAAGAAGGTCGCGATTACCGACGGAAATCCGACCACGAGCATCAAGACCGAAAGAGCTGTAAAGCCGCCGGCCAGCATCGCGTCGCGCGCCATCGGCAGAAACTGGGCCGCGGCGTCGCCCAGCGAGAAGACAGCGCCGCCGATGACCACGATGGCGACGGCCAGCAGCGCGCCGAGCACCACGAGCCTCGTGGCTCCTCGCTTGACGAGACGGTTCCACAGTCCGCGCACCTCGGCGCCGAGGATCGTCCTGATCGCCGGTGGCGCCATCATGAGTTGGGCGCGAGCAGGCGCTCGATCAGCTCCCGTGATTCCGGTCCGGCGGTTAGCTTCAGGAATAGGTCCTCGAGGCTCGCATGCTCACTGCCGGCCTGGGCCCGCAGCTCGTCCATCGTGCCTGTCGCCACGATATGGCCGCGGTCGATGATGGCGATGCGCCGGCAGAGCGCCTGTGCCACCTCCAGGATGTGGGTCGAAAGCAGGACCGCCGTCCCACGGGCGGCCAGCTCCTCCAGCAGATCCTTGACCAGTCGAGCCGAGCGCGGATCAAGCCCATTGGTGGGCTCGTCGAGAAGCAGAACCGAAGGCTCACGTATGAGGAGCGAAGCGAGCCCGATCTTCTGCCTCATGCCGTGGCTGTACGCGCTGATCAGCTCACCGTCACGGTCCGCGAGCTCAAAGAGTCGCAGCAGCCGCTCCATGCGCCGCTGACGCTCGGGACCGCGAGGCATTCGATACAGATCTGCGATGTACTCAAGGAATTCGCGCCCCGTGAGATGTGGGTGCACGAACGGCTCCTCGTCCAGATACCCGAGGCGCGACTTCGCCTCGAGTGGCTGGCCGTGGATGTCGAAGCCGTCGATCAGGGCTTGGCCCGATGTGGGCGAGACGAGCCCACACAACATTCGGAGCGTGGTCGTCTTGCCCGCTCCGTTGGCGCCAAGGAAACCGAAGATCTCGCCACGGCCCACCTGGAAGCTCACGCCATCGACCGCGCGGGTCGCGCCGTACTGCTTGACGAGCGTTCTCGCCTCGACCGCGGTCGGGTTCATAGACGCGGCCATGGGGATTGGGTGCAGGTTACCGCCAGTGGCGGTTCAACTCCGATGCATAAGTCTTGCCCAACGTGTACGCATAGGTCAGCAGGAAGTTGTCGAGGCGTCTGGTCCCTCGCGGCTTCTCGTGGGAGACGAGCAGCTCTTCCATCAGACCCTCGAGCTCTTGCCCGATGAGGAGCACGTCGTTTTGCACCCGGCCGATCACGTCCGCGGCGGCGAGAACGACCCTTTTCGGCAGGTAGATGAAGCGCGGCCGGCGGCCGACCGCGATCGCGAGCGCCTCGACCAGCTCGGTGAACGTCATGAGGTCGGGGCCTGCCGCGTCCAGCGTGAGGTTGTCCTTCTGCCACCCGGCCCACATCGACAGGTCGGCCACGTCTTCGACGGCCACCGGCTGCAGTCGATAGTCACCCAGCCCTGCGATTCCAAACACAGGCAGACGCCGCAACAGGTAGGCGATGTTGTTGAGGAGGATGTCGCCGGCCCCGAAGATGAGGGTCGGCCGCACGATGGCCCAGGCCAGGCCTGACTCGCGCACGACGTTCTCAGTACGCGCCTTGGCGGCGAAATAGTCGAGGTGCGAGTCCTCGGCTGGGTTGCTCACCGAGATGTGCACCACCTTGCGGACGCCGGCCTCGGCCGCCGCGCCGATCAGGATCCTGGTGTTGGCGACCGCCTGCCCGAAGTGAACCCGACCATGGTGGAAGCGCTGCCAGTAAGTGTTGTACAGGACGTCCGCCCCGCGAAGGCTTTCGACAAGCGCCGCGCGCTCGGTGAACTGCAGCGGCGCCACCTCAACGTCGAGATCTTCCGAACCGGGGCGCCGCGGATGGTTGGTCAGCGTCTTGACGCGGCGCCCATCGGCCACGAGTCCCTTCGCGATGAAGCGGCCCGTGAAGCTGAACGCACCCGTGACGACGTCGAACGGAGCTTCCATCAGAAGGGGAAGCGCGTCAGGTCATACGCGGGCGAGCCGGGTTTGACATGACCGGTGATCACCACACGTGGGCGGTGCCGTACGGCTTCGGACGGATGCACTTCGGGACGCAGGCCGTTGAAGATAGGGAAACGGAGCGTGCCGTCGGGCGACCACTCCGAGTAACGCACGCTGACCACCAGCTCAGGCTTGACCCAGTGAACAGGACGCATCATCACCGGCGCCGGATCAAGAGGTGATTCATCGGTGGCGAGCTCCTTGAGAAATTCGCGAATGGTGAAGGCAACTTCATCCGTGTAACCGCCTCCGACGGTTCCGCACGGAAGCAACCGCTCATCTTCGTGGTATCCGACGACCAGCGCGTCGAAGGGCTTGTCGCCCATCCATCCGATCACGACGAAGTCGTCTGACTTGACGGCCTTGACCTTGAGCCAGAACGGGCTGCGCTGGCCAGGCACATACGGGCTCTGCACGTGCTTGGCGATCACGCCTTCGAGCCCGCGCTCGAGGCACGCCTCGAACAGCTCCACTCCGTCCTCCGCGATGTGGGCAGGCACGAACAGGTGCCCGCCGGTCTCCACCGACTTAGCCAGCCGGGCACGGCGCTTCAGGACGGGTTGGCGCACCAGCGTTTTGCCCTCGAGGTAGAGGGCGTCGAATGCCAGGTAGGCGGTCGGGATCTCATCACGCATGGCCGCGCCGCCGGTCAACCGCTGGCGCAGCCGCGGATAGTCGGGGCGCCCGTCGTTGTCGGTCGCGACCACCTCGCCGTCGATGACGCTGCCCGGCGGGACGCGCCTGGCCGCCGCCGCGACCTCTGGCAGGTCGGCGGTCAGGTCGTTGAGGCCGCGATCCTGCAGCCGAACCTGGCCGTTCGGGTCGCGAAACACCACGCACCGAAGCCCATCCCATTTCACTTCGAAGATGTATTCGGGTGAGCTGAAAGGAGCCTCCGCCGACGCGGCCTGCATCGGACGTATCTCGCCAGGAAAGCTCTCCAGCTCGAGCTGAAGCTGATCCTCGTGCACCTGGCCCAGATTAGAGCCCCAGGCCGTTGCGAAGCTTTGGGGCGGCCGTTACGAGGCTTTGCGACGTCTCCTGGTCTCGGCCGCGGGCTTCTCACGCGCCGCACGGGACTTCTTCGCCTGCTCCACCGATGCGCGAAGCGCTTCCATGAGGTCCATGACCTTGGCCGGCTGCGGAGCTTCAGGCGCCTCGATGACCTCGCCTTCCATCTTCGCCTGCACGACCTTCATCACCGCCTCGCGGTACTCGTCCTTGTAGCGGCTTGGGTCGAACGTATCGGCCAGGCTCTCGATCAGCGCCTTGGCCATCTCGAGCTCCTTGGGGTTGATCTTGACCTCGCCCTCGAGACCCTTGAGCCCTTCGGTGGAACGGATCTCATCCGGCCAGTGGAGTGTGTTCATGACCAGGCCCTTGCCGTTCGGGTGCAGGGCACAGAGATGCTCTTTGTCGCGCAGCGCGATCTTGGCGATGGCCATGCGGCCGGTCGCTTCCAGCCCCTTGCGGAGAAGGTGATACGGCTTCTTGCCAAGCTCTTCTGGCTCGACGTAGTAGGCGTTGTCGAAGTACAGGCCGGGCTCGATCTCGTCGGCGGCTACGAACTCCGAGATGTCGATCGAATGGGCGGTTGGAAGCGGGAGGTTGTCGAGGTCCT
>VBKD01000066.1 GCA_005888075.1 Chloroflexota bacterium | reverse complement strand
CGCAGGCGAGTGATCAACACGCCCTGGATGGTTCCGAAAATCGCGCAGAAGAGGAGGCCTGCGACTATGGCAGCCCACCACGGCCATTTGGTGGTGACTGGTTGGACGAGCTGTACTGAGATCGCCGCACCGCAAGCGCCGACGTAGCCGACGGACAGGTCGATCTCGCCCAGCAGCAGCGCAAACCCCTCGGCCATGGCGAGCACCATGAACACGGCGCTCTGCTGAAAGAGATTGACCAGGTTCCCTGGAGACAGGTAGAGGTGGCCTGGGCTGATCGCCTGAAATACCAGGGCGATGATCACCAGGCCGACAATGACGGGAAGTACGCCGCTCTCGCCGCTGCGAATTCGCAAACCCCATGCCCGGACGTACTCGCCCAGGGTCTGCGCCGCGATCTCAGGCGGAAGCTCGGCCGCGGCCTCAGGCGCCGCGGTCAGGTCTGCGGCGGCCTCGGCGTCGGAAATGCTTTGCTTAGGCGCGCGCGCCACTGTTGCGGCTCAGCCCTCCGGTGGTCATGTACTCGACGACGCTCTGACGGTCAAATGCAGTGGCCTTGTCCTGCACGACAAGACGCCCCAGGTAGATCACCGCGATGCGATCGGCGACCTCGAAGACGTCATTCAGGTTGTGTGATATCACCATGACCGCGAGTCCGCGGTCGCGCAGGCGCTTGATGAGGTCGAGCACCATTTTGGTTTGCACGACCCCGAGCGCGGCCGTGGGCTCGTCCATGATCACCAGCTTCGAGTTCCACATCACCGCTTTGGCCACCGCCACCGACTGCCGTTGGCCGCCTGACAGCGAAGCCACGGGCTGACGGATGGACTTGACGGTCGTGACCCGCAAGCCGGCGAGCGTCTCCTTGGCGGCCCGCTCCATGCCGTCCTCGTCGAGCAGCCCACTGCTGGTGCGTTCGCGACCGAGAAACATGTTCTGGACGATGTCGAGGTTGTCGGCGAGCGCCAGATCCTGATAGACGGTCTCGATTCCGAGGCGGGAGGCGTCCCTGGCGCTGCGAACGTGGACCGGGTGACCCTCCCAGAACATCTGTCCATGGTCGGGTGCGTAGATGCCGGCGACGATTTTGGTGAGCACCGTCTTGCCCGCGCCGTTGTCGCCGACCAATGCGGTCACCTGGCCGGAGGGGATGTCGAGGTCCACGTGGTATAGGGCCTGGACGGGCCCGAAATGCTTGTCCAGCTCCCGCACCTTCAGGAGTGGCTCGTCGGTCGCGAGTGGTTCAGCGACGGCGGCCGTCATATCTTTTGATTATCAACCCGAATAAAAGTTGACGCCGCCGCGAGCTGCGGCGGCGTCACTCATGTCTACGAAGTCGGGATGTTGTTGGCGGTGCAGACGGCCGCTCCGACCTGTCCGCACAGTGCCGACGCCTTGACGAAGTTGTCCTTGATCACAGTCGACGCCATGTTCGACTTGTCGACCCAGATTGGGGTCAGTAGGGACGCCGGCTCTTCGGAGCCCGACTGTCCTGACGGCGGCTTGGTCGTGCCGTTGACCAGCGCCGACGGAGGGTTGGCCCCTGCTCGAAGAACGGTCGCCAGCGCGACAGCGGCCTGGGCTTCGAGGTAGATGGGCTTGTAAACGGATCCGCACTGGAATCCCTGGAGAACGTTGGCCATGCCCTGAAGGGTGGCGTCCTGGCCGGTCGTCGGGATGGTGTTGGCCTTGACACCGGAGTTCTTCAGCACCTGGATGACGGCATTGCCGAGGCCATCATTGGCCTCGACGGTCGCGTTGATGTCCTTGTTGACGGCGTATGCCGCCTGGAATACAGCCGCGCCCTTGGCGTTGTCCCAGCCCGGGGCGACCTGGTCACCGACCAGCGTGTAGCCCGCGCTGTTGGTCTTGCCCTTGGGCTCCGGAGTCGTCGTGTCTCCCCAGATCACCGAGTTGTATCCCTGGGCAAACGAGAACGCGTTCGGGTCGGTGTCCTCACCGCCATCGAGCGTGAAGACCTTCGGGTTGCTGACTTTCCACGCTGTGACACAGTCCATGAAGCCTTTGCCGATCAGCTTGCCGACCTGGACGTTGTCGAAGCTGACGTAGTAGGTGTTGGTTCCCTGGAAAGTCGCGCGGTCGTAGCTGATGACCTTGACGCCCTTGGCCGCCGCAAGGCTCTGAATCTGTTGCCCTGTGGGGCCGTCAGTCGGGTCCATCACGAGCACGGTTGCGCCGGCCGTGATGTCAGCCTGGGCTATGGCGACCTCTGACTGGACGCTGCCCTGCGCGTTGTCGATCTTGTATTGCGACGATGTGTAACCGGCAGTCTCGAAGGCCTTCTTCAGGTAAGGCTGGTCGTAATCGACGTAGCGCGCCGACGTGCTCGTTTCGGGGAGGATCACTCCCACCATGCCTTTGCCGGCCTTTGTCAGCTCGGTGAGCTTGCTCATGTAGGTGAAGTTCGCGTCGAATGAGCTGATGCTCAGATCGGACGGCACCGTGGCCGTCGTAGTCGGGGTGTTCGTCCCGCCGCCGCATGCCATGGCGATCACGCTCACGACCGCGACAGCGGGCAATAACCGTACTAACTTCATGTAGACCTCCTCTTTCCACTCTTCGTGGACGGTTCCTGTTGCCTTCTTCCCGGGGATCTTCCCGGGGCGAGAGTGCGCCGGCAACCAGGTCTACTCAGCACCGCCGCCCAAAAGCAGCCGAGCGGAATTGAGCATTGCGCACGATGCGGTGGTTTGTCAAGAGGTCGGCGACGACGCCGTCCCCTTTTGTTTGCGCTCTTGACAAACCGATTGGCTCGGCCATGATTGCGGATGAGTCATGGGGAAAGCTGGAGACGGGACGCTAGCCTGGCTCAGGGACCGGAATCGCCAGCGCGTCGTCGCCGTGCTTCGGACCCAGGGCCGGATCAGCCAGGCCGACATCGCGAGGGCGACAGGCCTGTCGCGAACCACGGTTTCCACGGTCGTCGGTGAGCTGAAAGACCTCGGTCTCGTCTCGGACGTCGACGGGAGGGGATCGCAGCCGCGCGGGGGACGGCCGGGGGTGCAGCTCATCCTCCAGGACCCCGAGCAGGTGGTGGCCGGCATCGATTTCGGACACAGCCACGTGAGCGTCGCGCTGGCCGACCTCGCCCACAACGTTCTCGGCGAGCAGCGCCGCGACCTCGACGTATCGCATCAGGCTGCCCTGGCGCTCGACACCGCCGCAGGCTTGTTTCTGGAGCTGATCGGCGAGCTGGGCGTGGACCGGCGTCTGGTGATCGGCGCGGGCATAGGCATCCCGGGGCCGGTTGATCTGGGCCGCGGCCAGGCCGGCTCGGCGACCATCCTGCCGGGCTGGGTCGGCCTCCGAATCGCCTCCGAGATGACCGAACGCCTAGGCGTGCCGGCGGCGATCGAGAACGACGCGAACCTCGGGGCCCTCGCCGAGCTGACCTGGGGCGCGGGCCGCGACTGCACGAACTTCGCCTACATCAAGGCGGCGACCGGAATAGGCGCCGGGATCGTCATCGACGGCAAGCTCTTGCGCGGTGCGACCGGCACCGCCGGCGAGATAGGTCACACCACGCTGGACGAGGCGGGGCCTCTCTGCTACTGCGGCAACCGGGGTTGCCTCGAGACGGTGGCCTCAGGTCCCGCCATCGTCCAGCTGGTCGGTCGCCTCGACGGCGAGAACCTGACCTTGTCGCGAATCGTCGAGCTCGCTTCAGATGGTGATCTGCGCTGCCGGCGCGCCATCTCCGACGCCGGCAGGGAGATCGGCGTCGCTGTCGCCGGCCTGTGCAACCTGATCAACCCGGAGCGCGTGATCATCGGCGGCCTGCTGAGCCGGACCGGCGAGGTCCTGCTGCGTCCGCTGCGTGAATCGATTCGGCGGCATGCGGTTCAGGCTGCCGCAGAGAGCGTCGACGTGCGTGCTGCCGTGTTCGTGGAGCGGGCGGAGCTTCTTGGGTCGCTGGCCCTTGCGCTTCAGAGCTCAAGAGAACGCATCCCGGTTAAATAGAACTGAACGCGTCGCCGCCATTTGTTGAATTTCGAGGCGAGTTCAGTGGTTTGACCTCATCGTGCAAACAATCGCGGGCCTGATCGGCATCCTCCTCGTGGGGGTCGCGCTGAGCGACACCTTCCAGACCGTCATCCTGCCCAGGCGGGTGTCCGGCGTGACCGTGTCCAAAATCTTTTACCAGATCACGTGGAAGCCCTGGGCGGCACTCGGCCGCCGCATGCCACTGGGCGAGCTTCGCGAAAGCTTTCTGAGCACATACGGACCGATTTCGCTGCTCGTGCTGATCGTCTTGTGGGGAGGCATGCTGATCGTCGGTTTCTCACTCATCCTGTGGGTCGCGGGCTTCAGCACGTCGCTCACCGGACCACAGCACCTTTATGTCAGCGGAACGACGTTCACCACGCTGGGGATCGGAGACTTCACGCCGAAGACGGACCTGTCTCGTTTCATCACGGTGGTAGAAGCCGGCACGGGATTCGGCTTTCTCGCCATCGTGATCTCTTACCTTCCCGTCCTCTATCAAGGCTTTTCGCGTCGCGAGACGGAGATCTCGATGCTCGACGAGTGGGCAGGTTCGCCCCCCAGCGCCGGAGAGCTGTTCCGCCGTGCTGCGCGCTTCGACGCGATTGACGAGCTGCGTCCCCTGCTCGCGCGCTGGGAGCTGTGGACGGCCGAGCTGCTGGAAAGCCACCTTTCTTACCAGGTTCTCAGCTACTTCCGGTCGCAGCACGAGAACCAGTCGTGGGTCGCGTCGTTGACCGCGATCATGGATTTCGCGACCTTGTGGCAGGCGGCGAAGGCGGAGGGGAAAACCTGGCAGGCGCGACGCGTCTACGCCATCGGCCGCCATGCGCTCGGCGACCTGAGCCAGGTCCTCCGCGCAGCGCCGAAGTTTGACATGCCCAACCGTCTATCGGAAGGCGAGCTCGAAGCCATTCACAGCCAGCTGGTGCAGGCGGGGATGGACGTCGACATCGATTCCTTCCGCGATCGCCTGAGCTCATTGCGCAGGGGCTACGAGCCCTACGCATTCGCGCTGAGCCATGAGCTGCTGATGGACCTGCCGCCCTGGATCCCACTCGACGTGCGAAGAGACAACTGGGAGACCACCGCGTGGGAAGGATCAGCGCCAGGCGAATCGCTTCATTAAGCGCACGTAAAACGTATTCGCGCGTTAATGACACTCGCTGAGCGAACAGTCGCCCGAGAATTGATGCTGCAGCAGTGGCGAAGGAAATCACCGAGGCGACGCGCAGCTTCGAGCGCTGGCTGAGCGAGCACGTCCGGCTGCGCCGCGACGACGTTGACTTCAAGCACCAGCAGATGGCGGCCGACGCCTTCAGCTTTCTACGCGCGACCTTCTACCGATGGGCGGAGCTTTGGGCGGAAGAGCTGCCTGAGCTGGTCGAGGCGCCTCGGGTGCTGAGCGTCGGCGACCTGCACGTCGAGAACTACGGCACCTGGCGCGACGCCGAGGGACGCCTGGTGTGGGGGGTCAACGATTTCGACGAGGCGACGAACCTGCCGTACACCTTCGACCTCGTTCGCCTCGCCACCAGCGCCGGCCTCGCGGCTGCCGAGGGTCACATGACGATCAACCTGAAAGAAGCCTGCGCGGCCATCCTGGGCGGTTACACGTCTGCGCTGCGGTC
>VBKD01000024.1 GCA_005888075.1 Chloroflexota bacterium | reverse complement strand
GGCCGCCTTCTGCGTGGCCTTCGCCGGCGGCGCCGCGCCGGTCGAAGCGGCCGGGCGCGCGGTCCTGGTGGCTGCCGGATGATCGTCGACGGCCACCTCGACATCGGCTGGAACGCGATCTCCGCCGGCCGCGGCTTTCTGCTCCCGCCGGCATCCCGGCACCTGATCAGCCGTTCTTCGCTCGTCGCGGCCGGCGTCGGGCTGGTCTTCGCCACGCTCTACACGGCGCCCGCGAGGGCCGGCCGCGCCATGCGGACTCGGTTTGTGTACGAGAACGCGCACGAGGCGAACCTGATGGCCACAGCGCAGGTCAACTACTACCGCGCCAGCGGTGTCGAGCTCATCCGAGATCAGGCCGAGCTGAAGGCGTTCACGAGCACATGGAGGAAGGGCAAGCTCGCGGCTGTGCTGCTCATGGAGGGCGCCGATCCCATCGAAACCCCTGCCCAGCTCGGCGCCTGGACGGACGTGGGCGTCCGGATCATCGGGCCGGCGTGGGGACGCACCCGCTACAGCGGCGGCACCGGATCGCCCGGGGGATTGACCGACCTCGGACGTCAGCTGCTCAAGGCGATGCACCGCAAGCGCGTGATCCTCGACCTGAGCCACATGGCCGACCAGGCGGTCGCCGACGCCTTCGCGATGTGGCGAGGTCCGATCATCGCCTCGCACGCCAACGCGCGCTCACTGGTGCCCGGGGACAGGCAGCTGACCGATGAGACCGTGGCCGAGATCGCGCGCCGAGGCGGCATCGTGGGAGTGAGCTTTTACGGTCACCATCTCCGCAGGTCAGGCCGCCCGACGCTGAAGGACGTCGTCGAGCACCTCGTGCATCACGCGCGCGCCGCCGGCGGGCCGGAGCACGTCGCCCTCGGCACCGATCTGGACGGGGGTTTCGACGCGCGCCAGGCGCCATTCGACGACCTCGCCAAGCTCAAAGAGCTGCCGCCGATGCTGCGCCGTTACTTCAGCCGCGCGCAGGTCGAAGGGATCATGGGCGCCAACTGGCTGAGGTTCCTGGAGAGATCGCTACCAGGGCGTTAGGCACGTTGCTCCCTGCCATTCGGCCCCTCCGGCCGCTTCGCGGCCACCTCCCCATAAATGGGGAGGAGTTGGAGTTTTGTTTAGATCTGCTCCGCTACCCCTTTTGCCGTCATGAATGCGAAGCCCATTCCGTGGCCGGTGAAGCCTGCGCAGATGTACACGTTCGGCATCCCGTCGACCGGGCCGGCCATCGGCAGGCCCGACTCGGTGAACCCCATGATCCCCGCCCACCTGTGGGTGACCTGACCGGTCGCTCCAAGCTCGGCCGCCGCGCCGTCGAGGCGGTCCTGGATCTCGGTCGTCGGCTCGGCGTCGTACGTCAGCTCCGTGTTCATCGAAGTATCCCGCCAGCCACCGATGAGCACCTCTCCGCTTGCCAGCTGCCGCCAGTAGTGGTAACCGAAGTGCGAGTAGGTGGGCATCTCCGCGATGCGTTTCGACTGCGGCGCGGTCGCCATCATCTGCGCGCGATTGGCGACGATCTTCACGCTGGGTACGAGCTGCGGCGTGTACGCATTGGTCGCCAGGACGACCACACCCGCCTCGCACTGACTTTCCCCGGCGGTGACCAAGACTCCAGAGCGGCGTGACTCGAGATCGACCACGTTGACTCCCTCGCGTATGGCACCCGGCCTGGCCTGACGCGCGAGCGCGGCGACCAGCGCCGACGGATCGACCTCGCCATCGCGCGGATTGACGAGCCCGGCGCCGTCCCAGCGTGCTTGAAATCCATCCTCCTGGAGGAGCTCAGCCGACTCGACCAGCTGCTGCCGCTCCTCATCATCCAATGGCATGGTGACGCTGCCGAGACGGCGGTAGCCGATCTCCTGCCCTCTGGCGGCTTCGATCATGCGGTCGTGGTTTTCATTGGTGAGCTCCCACACCTCGCGGGCCTTGTCCCGTCCATAGGTGCGGACCGCCTGCGCGTAGTTGGCGGCGACACCCGCGAGCAGGAACCCGGCGTTGCGTCCACTCGCGCCCGACGCGAGGTGGGATCGCTCGACCAGCACGGCGTCGATACGCCTTCTCTCGAGGTGGCTCAGCAAGCTGACGCCGGCAATACCGCCGCCGATGACCATCACATCCGCCTTCTCGGGCAGGCGTCCGGGGTACCTCTCTGGGGGCGGGTCCCAGAACGGTGCATTCACTGATGTCAATTCTCGCGTCCCAATACAATCGAAAAGCAAGTGGGTTCTGAATTCGCCAGCTACGACATCCTGATCGTCGGTGGAGGACTTGCTGGACTCAGGGCGGCGATAGCCGCGGTCGAGGCCAATCCCAAGATCAAGGTCGGGATGGTCTCCAAGGTCTATCCGATGCGCAGCCACACCGTTTCGGCCGAAGGCGGTGCGGCGGCCGCGTTGCGGCCGGGCGACTCGTATGAGAACCACGCGTTCGACACGATCAAGGGTTCCGACTACCTCGCCGACCAGGACGTGGTCGAAGCCTTCGTTCGCGAAGCGCCCGTCGAGGTCATCCAGATGGAGCACTGGGGCTGCCCGTGGAGCCGTGAACCCGACGGCAAGATCTCAGCCCGGCCGTTCGGCGGCATGACCACCTGGCGCACGTGCTTCGCCGCGGACAAGACCGGCTTCCACATGCTGCACACGGTCTTCCAGACCTCGCTCAAGTACCCCCAGATCGTCCGCCACGACGAGGCGTTCGTGACCAAGCTGCTGGTCGAGGACAGCCGGTGCGTCGGCGTCGTCGCGCTCGACATCCGCACCGGTCGCTTCGACGCGATCACCGCCAAGGCAGTGATCCTCGCCACCGGCGGGCTGGGCCGCGTCTACGCCTTCACGACCAACGGCAACATCTGTACCGGCGACGGCATGGCGGTCGCCTACCGCGCCGGCGCCGGCCTGAAGGACATGGAGATGGTCCAGTTCCACCCGACCGGCCTGCCGTTCACCGGCATCCTCATCACCGAGGCGGTCCGGGGCGAGGGCGGTTACCTGCTCAACAACAAAGGCGAGCGGTTCCTCAAGAAATATGTGCCGAACAAGATGGAGCTGGGTCCGCGCGACATCATCTCGCGCGCCATGATCACCGAGTTCGAGGAGGGCCACGGTTTCGAAGGCCCCCACGGCAAGTACCTGCACCTCGACGTGCGGCACCTCGGCGAGGACGTGATCGACCGCAAGCTTCCGTTCATGCGCGAGCTGGGCCGCGAGTTCGTCGGCATCGACATAGTCAAGGACCCGATCCCGGTGCGCCCCGTCCAGCACTACATGATGGGTGGAGTCGATGTCGACATCACAGGCGCCTCCCAGATCGAGGGGCTCTATGCCGCCGGCGAATGCGCCAACGTCGGATTGAACGGCGCCAACCGGCTCGGCTCGAACTCTCTTTCCGAATGCCTCGTGTTCGGTGCCGCCGCTGGACGTGCCGCCGCGCATCGCGTCGCCGAGCTCCAGCCTGTCGGCTCGAACCCGATCGACTCGCTCCTGAGAGACGAGGCAAAACGGATCGAGGCGACCTATCTCAACAAGAAGGGCGGCAAGGAGCGGATGGGCGTGATCCGTGAGGAGATGCAGCGCGAGATGGACGCCAACGCCGGCGTCTTTCGCAACAGGGATGGGCTGACCAAGCTCGTCAAAGACCTCGCCGTGCTGCGCGAGCGTTTCGAGACGATAAAGATCGACGACACGAGCCGCACGTTCAACACAGACCTGATCAGCGCGCTCGAGCTCGACTACATGCTCGAGGTCGCGGGCACCATCGCAGCCTCGGCATTGGCTCGCGAGGAATCACGCGGCGCGCACGCTCGTCGCGACTTTCCAAACCGCAACGACGAGAAGTTCCTCCAGCACACGGTCGCGTTCCGCACCGATGGACCGGCACCTCGGTTGGACTACCGCGACGTCCGCATCACCACATTCCAACCCCAGGCACGCACTTACTAGAAGGAACGAAATGGCCGAGAAGACGATCACCATCCAGGCGACGCGGTTCGATCCCGACAAGGATGCGAGGCCCCACCTGCAGTCCTACGAGATTCCCTTCATCGACGAGAGCATGGTCGTCCTCGACGCGCTCAACTACATCAAGACGCACGTCGACGGCAGCCTGAGCTATCGGTGGTCGTGCCGGATGGGAATCTGCGGCAGCTGCGGGATGATGATCAACGGCCAGTCGAAGCTGAGCTGCAGCGCCTTCCTGCGCGACTACTGGCCGAAGCCAATCCTCGTCGAGCCGCTCAACAACTTTCCCATCATTCGCGATCTCGTCATCGACATGGAGGACTTCATGCACAAGCTGAAGTCCATCAAGCCGTGGATCATCCGCAAGACTGAGATCCCGCTCGGCTCCGGCGAGCACCGGCAGACGAACGCCCAGATCGATGACTTCAGGCAGTTCAGCGAGTGCATCAACTGCATGCTCTGCTACTCGGCCTGCCCCGTTTACGGGCTCAACAACGAGTTCCGCGGTCCGGCCGCAATCGCGCTCGCCCGGCGATACAACCACGACTCGCGCGACGAGGGTACCAAGGAGCGGCTGCCCGTGATCGCCGACGCGGAAGGCGTCTGGGAATGCAGCTTCGTCGGCGAATGCTCGGTGGTCTGCCCCAAGGGCGTGGACCCGGCCAAGGCGATCCAGCAATCCAAGCTCGACACGTCGCTGCGCTTTGTGGTTCCGTTCGGAAACCGCGAGTGAGCGCTATTACGTCTCCGCTTTCAGGGGAGATGGCCGAGGAAAGCGGAAACACTCGCGTCTACAGGAAGACGATGCCGCCCTCCTGGTGGACGCGGAAGGCGCATTACTTCTGGTACGTCGTCCGAGAGTTCAGCGCGCTGCCCCTGGCGATCTGGCTGCTGCTGCTGCTCGGCGAGATCAGGAGCGCCGCCAACGGCCCCGCCGGGTACCACCCGCTGGGCGGAACGGGCTTCGTCATCTTCAGCGTCATCGCCCTGTTCTTCTCGCTGTACCACAGCTACACGTTCCTCAGCCTCTCCGGAGCGATCATCCACTTCAAGGTCATCGACCGGCAGTTCCCGTCGTGGCCGATCGTTTGGGCGCAGATGATCATGTGGGCGATCGTCTCGGCCTTCATCATCTGGGCGCTGTGGTGGTTCTCCACCTGATGGAGCATGTAGATCAACGTAGGCGGCCGGCCCTCATGCACATGTTCTGGTGGTTCATGTTCGCCCAGGGCGGCGTGATCGCGGCGTTGCTGCTCCCCGCCCACATCCTGGTCCAAGGCATCCTCGGCCCGCTGGGCGGGATGCCGGTGGCGGACCGCCACTACGAGACGTGGGTCAGCGCGCTCCACAACCCAATCGTGAAGCTGTACCTCATAGTTCTCATCTCGGTGCCGTTCTTCCATTTCGCGCATCGCCTGCGCTACCTGGTGGTCGACTTCGGCGTGCACGAAGCCAAGGGCATGTGGGCGCAGGTGGGGTTCTACGGCACGTCGGTGGCGATCACCATCGTCACGATCTGGATCGTTTGGACCACGGCGCCGATCGACATCGGCGCGCTGCATCTGCTGGGGTGAGCGCCCTTGTACACCGTCGAAGCCTTTGACGCGCCTGACCTTGGCAACGCCAGCTTCTTAGTCGCCGACACCGAGCGGGGTATCGGCCTGGTGGTCGACCCGCTGCGCGACATCGATCGCTACCTCCATCGCGCCTCCGCGCTCAACATCAAGCTGACCCACGCCCTCGACACGCACCTGCACAACGACTTCGTGTCGGGGCGGCGCGAGCTTGCCGCCGAGACGGGAACCAACATCGACGAGGTGGGGCCCGGTGGCGAGCTTGCGTTCGGCGATGTGACAGTCCGCGCCATTCATACACCTGGCCACACGCCGGACCACAAGAGCTACCTGCTCACCGAGGCGGGCCGGCCTCGCGCCCTGTTCTCGGGGGGAGCCGTGATGCTGGGCGCCGTCGCGCGGACGGACCTTTTCGGCCCGCACCTGGCCGTCCATCTCGCGCTGGAGGAGCTGGCCACGCTCCAGGTGAGGCTGCGCGGCCTGCCGGACGATCTCGTGGTGTTTCCGACACATGGCGGC
>VBKD01000023.1 GCA_005888075.1 Chloroflexota bacterium | reverse complement strand
ACACGTCGCAGCAAACGTCGTTCCCTACGTCCAAGTCAGGCACGCCATACACCTCCTCTACGCCACTTCTCCCCGCTACCGCGATGCGGCTCAATCCGATGAGGTCGGTTCGGGCGGCTTGAGCCATCGCTATGACAAGCATGGCAACCGGCTGCCCCTCGAGCTCCACGGCTGCGGTTGCAGCCTTTGCGCCCGCCGCCAGCGCGCGGTTCTCGGCTTCTGGGAGTCCAGATGAGTGTTCACTGGAGCGCATCGGGTGAAGGTGGACGAGAAAGGGCGGCTGGCGATCCCGGCCGCTTTCCGCAAGCAGCTCCCGGAGGGCAGCTACGTCTCGGTCAGCCAGGACCAGGTGCTCGCGATCTATCCGCCGGACCTCTGGGCGGCTCTGGCGGAAGAGCTACGCAGCCCCCTGCCTGGACCGGACCAGCGGGCTCTCGCTCGTACCTTGTATCCGATGTCAGATCCGTTCGAACCCGACGGCCAGGGCCGGATCAGCCTGCAGCCAGAACAGCGCCGCCTGGCGGGGATCGAGTCCCCGTCGACGGTGGTGGTGATCGGGACGGGCTCCCGGGTGGAAATCTGGCCCGAGGGGCGATGGGACAGCTACAACACCGACGCGCAAGGACGCTTCACAGAATTCGCTGACAAGGTGATTTCCCGGCATTAGGCCACACGGTTCCCACGTTCCAGCACTTTCACAAGAGGTAATAGAGCTGCTCCAGCCCCGAGCGGGGGCGGTCGCGATCGACTGCACCCTCGGGCAGGCGGGCCACGCCCGCCAGATCCTGGAGAGGATCACACCCGGTGGCCGGCTGCTCGGGATCGATCGCGATCCCGCCGCGGTCGACGCCGCGCGGGTGGCCCTGGCCCAATTCGGGCCGGCGGCGGTGGTTGTTCACGGACGCTTTTCTGAGCTCGGCTCGATCAGCGCCCAGAACGGCTTCGACGGCGCGGACCTGATCCTCTTCGACTTCGGTCTTTCCAGCAACCAGATCGACGACCCCGAGCGCGGTTTCAGCTTTCAGAGCGAAGGCCCGCTCGACATGCGGATGGATCCTGGCGCCGGTCTCAGCGCCGCCAAGCTCCTCAACGAGTCTGACGTGCGGGAGATCGAGCGCATCATCCGAGAGTTCGGCGAAGAGCGATGGGCTCGCCGGATCGCACAGTTCATCGTGGCGCGGCGCCCGCTGCGCACCACCCGCGACCTGGCTCAGGCCGTCGAGGCCGCTCCGCATAGCCGTCAACGATGAGCTAGGCGAGATCGAAGCAGGATTGAGAGCAGCTCTTTTGACACTTAAGCCCGGTGGTCGTATGGCGACGATCAGCTTCCACTCCCTGGAAGACCGTTTGGTCAAGTCATTCTTCAACGTCGAGTCCAAGGACTGTATCTGCCCACCCCAGCAGCCAGTCTGTACCTGCGGCCACCGGGCATCCCTTCGCATCGTGACCCGACGTCCCGTGCGACCGACCGACGAAGAGGTCGCCACCAACCCCCGAGCACGCTCGGCCCGTCTCCGAGTCGCGGAGAAGATCTGACTTCACAAGTCCTGGTGGCCGGCAACTAACCCCTCCCGGCCACCAGGCACAACCAGCAAACGTCCAACCAATCAATGAGGCATACGTCTTGACATCGACCCGAATACTGACCCGGCGACGCCTGATCACCGCAGGCCCGCAGCATGTCACCGCCCCACCAAGGCGGCGGCGGCGCACGCGCGGCTTCGTGCAGGTGGCGAGCGCGGCCGCTTCCGAAAGGTTGCGGCTGAATGCGTTCGGCCACGCCTACCTTGGCGTGGGCGCCGTGGTGATCGGCATCCTCTTTTATCTGGCCATCGCGGCGCAGATCACGCAGTCGTCCTATGACATCACGCGCCTGCAGGACCAGCAGCGGCAGCTGATCGCGGAGCAGGATCAGCTGCGCTACCAGGAGGTCACCCGCCACGCCCCCGCGCAGGTGCAGCAGCAGGCAGTGAACAGCGGCATGCAGCGCGTGGTCCCGTCCAGCTATGTGCCGGGCCAGGCGGTCGCGATCGACCTCACCGTACCAGTCGGCGCCTCACCGGCTGACACCACCCCCCTCTGGTTGCGCGCGGTCGCCCTGGTCGTCAACACGGTTGGCGGCACCCGCGACGTAATGGCCGCAAGTAAGTGAACTCCCCCCCATTTATGGGGAGGTGGCGCCAACGGCGCCGGAGGGGCCGACCAGGCTTGTCGGTCCGTGAGTAGCGCTATTAACTCGAGACGCCCGAAGCGTATCGAACGCATTGGCTCGACGCGCGTGCGCGTCATCTCTATGTTGCTGGTCGCTTTGATCCTCGCCGGGATGGTGTGGTCGCGACTAGCGTACTGGCAGGTGGCCCGCCACGGCCAGCTCGCGCAGCAGGCGCAGGCAATGTATCGGGAGCTGGTCCCGCTGCCCGCCATCCGCGGCGCGGTCTTCGACCGCAACCTCACCCAGCTCGTCGTCAACACCCGCGTGTACTCGGCCTTCGTCTCGCCTGACCAGATCAGCGCCTCCCAGCGCGAGCGCGTGGCCAACGGGCTCACCTCGGTGCTGGGCGTGGACAGGGCCAAGCTGATGACGACGCTCAATTCCGGTTCCAAGTTCGCCTACGTAGCCCGGCGTTTCTCCACCGAGAAGGCCGACCAGCTGAGGGCCCTCAAGCTGCCGGGTGTCGGACTCGAGGAGGAGACGCAGCGCTCGTATCTGCCTGGCATCGCACCCGGCACCACGCTTGCCGCCAACCTGCTCGGGTTCGTCAACTACAACAGCGAGGGCCAGTACGGGCTCGAAGCCAGGTACCAGAAGACCCTCGCCGGCACGCCTGGCTACATATCGAGCTATCGCGACCTCGCCAACCGGGAGATCGTTCTCGGGACGCACACTCATCAGGACCCCGTCAACGGATCGGACCTCGTCCTGTCGCTAGACGCCAATATCCAGTACGCGGCCGAGCAGGCTCTGGCCGAAGGCGTGAAGAGAGAAAACGGCGAAAGCGGAAGCGTGCTGATCATGGACCCGACGAGCGGAGGCATCGTGGCGTGGGCCGACTACCCCAGCTACAACGCGAATGACTTCACTCACACGGACGCATCACTATTTCTCGATCACGTCGCAAGCGATGTGTACGAACCCGGCTCGGTGATGAAGGTCGTCACCCTTGCGGGTGCGATCAACTCCGGGGTGATCGCGCCTAACACGGTGATCAACGACCCGGGATACCTGAACGTAGGCGGATTCCGTATCTACGACTGGGATCGCCGGAATCACGGCAACATCGACTACACGTCCGTCCTTCAGCACTCGCTCAACGTCGGCGCGATGAAGGCCATGCAGGCCGAGGGCCACGACGCCTTCTACCGCTACCTCCAGGGCTTCGGTCTGACCAAGCCGAGCGGCATCGACGTCGCCGCCGAATCTTTCGTGCCGCCACCATCGGCGGCACAGATGGCGGACGCGCAGTACGCGACGGCATCGTTTGGCCAGGGCATTGACGTGAACATGGTGCAGATGCTCGCCGCGATCAATGTGATCGCCAATGGCGGCCGCTACGCGCCGCCGCATGTCGTGGAGCGGATCGGCAATCGGATCAACCCGGTCATGCTGCAGCCGCAGCGCCAGGTGATCAGCCCGGAAGCCGCGACAAAGATGACCGCGATGATGGAACAGGTCGTGCAGCACGGCTCCGGTTACACCACTCGGGTGAAGGGTTTCGAGCTCGACCAGGCCGGCAAAACGGGCACGTCGCAGATTCCAGTCAATGGCCAGTACACGCTGGACGTGTGGGCTTCGTTCGTCGGCTTCCTGCCGGCGCAGCATCCGCGCTTCACCATGCTGGTCGTCGTCCGCAAGCCGCATGCGCCCGGCAGCGACCGAGACTGGACCCTGAACGACGGCTACATAGTCGCGGGACCGATCTGGCAGAAGATCGCTCAGACTCTCGTCGTCGACTGGCACATAACACCAGACCCCCGCTAACGGTTCTACTTATGCGATGCGTTTGACCCTTCTCGAGATCCTCGAGGCGACCGGGGGCGGCGAAGTCGGCGGCACCCAGGTCGGCAATACGTTCTCGACCTTTCACACCGACTCGCGCAAAGTGCAGAAAGGCGGAGTGTTCTTCGCCCTGCGCGGAGCCGAGACCGATGGCCACAGGTTCATAAGCGATGCCATCTCACGCGGAGCGACATGCGTCGTGGTCCAGCGGCGGACGGACATACCGAGCGGCATCGCCGAGGTGATGGTCCCCAACACATGGACGGCGATGTTCGCGCTCGCGTCCTACGTCCTGAGGCGAGTCGATCCTCTTGTCGTTGCGGTGACAGGAAGCAACGGCAAGACCTCGACCAAGGAGATGGTGGCCGCGATCCTGGCGCAGCACTTCAGCGTCCTGCACACGCAGGGCAACCTCAACACCGAAACGGGAGTGCCGCTGACGCTGCTCAGCCTCGAGCCTGATCACACCGCCGTCGTGCTCGAGATGGGCATGCAGCACCCAGGCGACATCGGGCGGCTGGCGGCGCTGGCGAGGCCTTCGATCGGCGTGATCACCAACGTCGGTGTCGTGCACATCGAGTTCTTCAGCTCGCGCGAAGACCTCGCGCGGGCGAAGGGCGAGCTGGTGGCCGCGCTGGCCGAAAACGGTCTTGCCGTGCTCAACGCGGACAACGAGTTCTTTCCACTCTTGGTGAGCATGACCGCGGCCAGGGTCGCCAGCTTCGGCCAGTACAGGGGCGATTACCGGGTGGAGGACTATCGCGCGCTGCCTGAAGGTGGGGCCGAGTTCTCCATCCGAGGCGTGCCGGTGCGGCTCGCGATGGAGGGCCGCCACCAGGCGCTCAACGCCGCGGCGGCGCTGGCAGCCTGCGAGTTCGCCGGCGTTCCGCTCGAGACAGGCGCTTCGGCGCTCGCCGGCGTGAACGTCGAGCATCGCCTGCAGGAGCTGCCGGCTCAAGGCGGTTACGTGATCGTCGACGACGCATACAACGCGAGCCCGGAATCGATGCTCGCCGCTTTCGAGGCGATGCGCGAAAGCGCCCACGAAGGCCGGCTGCTCGCGGTCCTCGGTGAGATGCGTGAGCTGGGAGGGCTGGCGGCGGAAGCACACCAGAAGGTTGGTGAGCAGGCGGCCGCCACATTTGACAGCGTGTGTGTCATCGAGAGTGAGCAGGGCCGCATCCTTGCCTATGCGGCCCGCGCGGAGGTCGTACCCGACCGGGCGGCCGCCGCCGAATGGGTGCGCCGCAACGCTCACGAGGGCGACCGGGTGCTGATCAAGGCATCGCACGGGATGCACCTGGAAGAGGTCGTGCGGGAGCTGACCGCTTCTTGATCCTCGACCTGGGCACTGTCGTTATCGCGGCCGCGATAACGACGGTCATTTATCCGGCCTTCATCCGGACACTGCGTCGATGGAAGGCCGGCCAGGTCATTCAGGCCGAGCTTCCCGAGAGCCATCAGAAAAAAGCCGGGACGCCGACAGGTGGCGGCATCTTGTTCGTTGCGGTGGCGGTTGTCGGCGGCATCTCCGGTGCGCTCGCCGGACATGCCGGCGCGCTGCCTGCGGTCGGTGGACTGGTCCTCGGCGGATTGATTGGATTCGCCGACGATCGCAGCAAGCTCCAGGTCGGAGCTCGCGGCATCCCCGCGCGCGCGAAATTTCCTATCCAGATCCTGATCGCGATTCCCGTTGCGTGGCTCGCTTTGCAGCAAAGCGGCTGGCACCAGGCCTTTCTGCCATCGAACCCATGGATTCTGTGGCCGCTTGCCGTGATCGCGATCGTGGGCGCGGCCAACGCGGTGAACATCACAGACGGAATGGACGGACTCGCGGGGGGACTGGCGGTGATCGCGATCGCTGTGCTCGTGCTCCTGATCCCGGGGGCGCCGGCGGGCGAGAAGGCCGTCGGCCTGGCGCTATGCGGCGCGCTGATCGCATTTCTCATCTTCAACCGGTACCCCGCGCAGGTGTTCATGGGCGACACCGGGTCGCTCGCCATCGGGTTCGCCCTCGCCGCGATGGCGATACAGCAGGGTTTCGTGCTGCTCTTGCCGCTGATCGCTCTGGTGTTTGTACTCGAGACGCTGTCTGTCATCATTCAGGTGGCTTACTTCAAAGCCAGCGGCGGACGCCGCGTTTTCAAGATGACCCCGATCCACTACACGTTTCACCACGAGGGTTGGTCTGAGAACCGCATCGCGCTTTCTTTCTGGGGCGCGGGGCTCGTCTCGGCGTTGGCCGCCGTCGGCATCGCGCGCCTCCTCATTTGACGGCGCTTGTCGTTGGCGCGGCGCGCAGCGGCGTCGCGCTTGCCATCCATCTCACGCGTGAGGGGTCGACCGTCCGGGTCG
>VBKD01000176.1 GCA_005888075.1 Chloroflexota bacterium | reverse complement strand
CGGCGCTGGGACCTACCAGCTCCAGATCACAGGTGGGGGTGGGGTGTACCGGTCGCCGCTCGCGATCGAAGCCCCCACGCCGACACCGCTTCCCGCAAAGTGGATGCCTCCTTACCAGCCGACCGACTATCCCGCCGCCGAGCAGTCGCTCAAGCTGCAGGGCGCTCTGAACGCGGTGATCACGACAGCCTATCCAACGAGCTGCGGCGCCGGAAGCGGTCCCTCTGGCGAGCTCTTCTCGTTCGCGGCGTACTTTCAATCACAGAGCGTCTGGTACCTGATCCAGTTCGAAACCGACTATCTCTCGCGCCAGTACAAAGGGCCCGGCACATACACGGTGAAAGCGGCGATCTACCCGCGAGCGTCCGACGCTCAGGCCGATCCCATCTACTCGGGTTCGGTTCAGCTGACGGTCACCTCGCAAAGCCCACCCGATTCGGGCACGGTCAGCGGGACTTTGGACTGGACCGTGCCGAGCTCCGAAAAGGTCCAGGTCAGCGTTTCGGGCAGGTGGACGTGCACCCCGGGTCCAATGACGGGACCTGGCTAGCGGCGCCCGAACGCCGGGGCGAACGCGTCCAGGGCCAACGTGGTCAGGAACTGGCGCACGCTTGATCCGGTGTCGCAGCTAGGACGGGCCCGCCAGTTCTACGACCGGATCCCAGCGGAGTACGACCGCGGCATGTCGTCCTGGCCGGCTCGGCGGGTGCTTGAACGCCGGCGGGCGAAGGTGGGGGAGATCGTGCGGGGACGGATCCTCGACATCGCCTTCGGGACCGGCTTGAGCCTGCCCCACTACCCGGCCTCAGCCTGGGTGGTGGGCGTCGATGCGAGCCTCGGCATGCTGCGCCTCGGGCGAGAACGTGCAAAGCGGCTCGGAAGGCGCGTCGACCTCGTGCAGATGGACGCGGAGCAGCTGGCGTTCGCTGATGGGACTTTCGACTCGGTCGCGTTCAACCTGTGCCTGTGCGAGATCGCCAATCCCGAACAGGCGGTGCGCGAGGCCGTCCGCGTGGCCAGGCCGGGCGCTCCCATAACTTTTCTCGAGCACGTGCGAAGCCATCTGCTGCCTGTGGCGATCGTCCAGGACGTCTTCAATCCCCTTTTCACGATGTTGGTGTCGGACCACATCAACCGGCGAACAGCTGACACTGTCCGGCGGGCCGGCGTCGAGATCGATTCGGTGGACCGCTGGTTCCTGGGCATCTTCAACCTGATCGTCGGCCACGCGCCGGAGGCCGGGCGAGCTTAACAGCGCTGGCACTTGCCATCCGAACACCCGTTCGCTATGCTATGTATCGAACATGCGTACTCTCGGGACCCAGGTCAAGCTGAGGCGGCTCATCCGCACCTTTGGTGAGTCGGCTGACCGTCTGGCCTCAGATCCATTCCAGCGCCAGATGGCCGGCTCGATCGTCGACCGGCTGCTCGAGCTTGCCGGCCAGGTGCGCGATTCCTGGCTGCGCGAGAGCCTGGCGACGCCTCAGGCCCCGGCTCTGGACGGCTACGTCAAGGAAGCGCTCAGGACGGCCGAGCTGGCGATCGCGGGCCTGCAGCAAGGCGGCGCCGACCTGGAGCTGCTGCGAAGCGACTTCGAAGCCGCGGCGCTACCGCTGGAAGTGTTCCTACGCGGCCTGGACGGCGAACCGGCCCTGCAGCGCTCCGCCTAGCCGTCAGACGGATTCCGCACGTCTGGCGCCAGCGGCGCGACTCAAGTGCCGAATTCCACATCTTTGGCGCCAGAAGGGCCTCATCGCGATCTTATGGACTGAATAACTGCGAATATCGTGAGCATAGAGTCTGATCGGCACCGGACTTCCCGTAGCCTTCCCCGGCCTGATCAGGCTGGTTTCAGCGCCTTTGCGAGCTGGTCGCGAGTGATGTTGCCTTCCGCGATCACGCGGTCGTCGAGCAGGATCACCGGAACGCGCCAGTCGTAGAGGTCGTAAAGACGATCGTCGGCGTCGACGTCGGCCAGCTCGGGCTCGAAGCCGAGCTCTCGGAGGAGGTTCAGGGCCTGGTCGCAAAGGTGGCAGCCCTGGCGAGTCACCAGGACGAGGCTCACCAACGCGGCCACCTAGGCCGGCAGGCGCAGGGTCTGCCCCACGAATATGCGCGGGCTCTGGAGGCCGTTGGCCTCCTCGATCGAATCGACTCGGGCACGGACGTCATCCGATGGATAGTGCTCCGTCGCGATCGACCACAACGTATCGCCCGGCTGCACGACGACCTCGGTGTACGTCGGTGTTGTGCCTCCATGTGCCACCACCGCCAGCCCCAGGATCGCGGCCGCGACCGCACCCAGGACCAGCCCCAACCGCTTGGGGCGACCCAAGCCAATGACTTGCTTCGCCCGGCTTGCTCGCCTTTGCCTGATTCCGTAATGGGTGGCGTACATGTGTTCGGCAAGAATAGCGAACGGCTGTTTGGAATGTCAATAAGTTGCCGAACAAAAGTTTGTCCTTGTGCTAGGATGGCCCCAACGTCCCATTCCAAGATCTGGAGATGAACACGAATTGAGCGATCAACTGACCGAGCGGCAGACCAAGATCCTCGAATACATCCGGAAGGTAACCCGGGCCCGAAACTACCCGCCGAGCGTTCGGGAGATCGGTGAGAACGTCGGGCTCAGCTCGAGCTCCACTGTTCACAACCACCTGAACCAGCTGGAGCGCCGCGGCCTCATCAAGCGCGACCCGAGCAAGTCTCGAACCGTCCAGCTCGTCCAGGACGCTGAGGCAGACCAGCAGAGACGCAACGCGATCTCCGTGCCGATCGTCGGCAACGTGGCCGCCGGCTCGCCGATCCTCGCCGAGCAGAACATCGAGGACCACATCCTCCTTTCGTCCGACCTGGCCAAGGACGGGTACTTCCTGCTCCACGTTCGCGGCGACAGCATGGTCAACGCCTGCATCCTGGATGGCGACCTGGTCCTGGTACGGCCGCAAAACGAGGCTCCCAACGGCTCGATCGTGGTGGCCCTGGTCGACGGCGACGCGACCGTCAAGCGCTTCGAGCGCGGCAACGGCCACGTCAAGCTCATCGCCGAGAACCCGGCCTACGAGCCGATCGTGACCACGAACGTCAGCCTCGTGGGAGTAGTTCGAGGCGTGATCAGGCTCTTCCGTTAGAGAAATCTTCGAATCGTCGCGCGGCGTGCCGGGGCGCCCAGCCCCAGGCTTTGGTGCCCCGTTCGACGTATTCGGTGCGCTCCACCCCGCCGACCCGGCGGAGGTCGGCCAGCACGCCTTCCTGGCCATAGGGCACCACCAGCTCCAGCTCGACCACGTCGCCGCGGCTGACATGATCGACCGCGGTCAAAAGATCGTGCAACCCGACTTGGTTCACTGCTGATATGGCCACCGCGTTGGGATAGTGCTTCGACAGCAGGCCGATCGCGCGGCGGCGTGAGGCGGGACCCAGCAGGTCAACCTTGTTGAGGGCCACCACCCGGGGCTTATCGGCAGCATCGAGGTCCGCCAGCACCTGCTCGACCGTCGCCGCCTGTTCCTCGACCGCCGGTGAGCTGAGATCCAGCACCTGGAGGATGACATCCGCTTCGGTCACCTCTTCGAGGGTTGCCCTGAAAGCAGCCACCAGGTCGGTCGGGAGCTTCTGGATGAAGCCGACCGTGTCGGTCATCAGGACCTCACGGCCGGCCGGCAGCTCGAGCTTGCGCGTGGTGGGGTCCAGCGTCGCGAAGAGCTTTTGCTCGGCGCGGACCCCTGCCTTGGTCAGGACGTTGAGCAGCGTCGACTTCCCCGCGTTGGTGTAGCCGACGATCGCCACCGTCTCGAGCGCCGCTCGACGCCGTCCGGTGCGCTGCTGGTGACGTTGGGTCCGGACCTGCTCGATCTCTCGGTCGAGGTCTCGCATCCGCTTGCGGATTCGCCGCCTCTCAACCTCGATCTGCTGCTCGCCAAAACCACCGCGAGCCCCCACCCCACCTCGACGTCCACCGACCTGCCGGTCGTATGCGTACGCGCCGATGAGTCGTGGCAGAAGGTGATGGAGGCGTGCGGCCTCGACCTGCAGGCGGCCTTCGTGTGTGCGCGCATGCTGGGCGCCCTCCATCTTCATGGCGCGAAGTGATTCCACCTTGCCCATGCCGATGAAATGCGCGGGATCGATCTCGCTCCGGCGCTGGACATCCGTGCCGACGACCTCCGCTCCCGCCGTGCGCGCGAGATCGGCCAGCTCAGCCATCTGCTCGCGCACAAATTCGGGCCCGGTGCCGGGGAGCAACACCCCGACGAGGTAAGCCCGCTCGCGCGGGGCCCTGGTCGTGATCAGAGCTTGAGCGCCCTCATTCGCATCATCGCCTCTTCGAGCCGGGCGTCGGGCGCGGTTACAGACAACCGGAAGTAACCCTCGCCGTGCGCGCCGAATCCCACTCCAGGCGTGATGTTGACCCCAACCTGATCCAGAACGTGACTCGCAAACCTAATGGAGTCATACCCGGCGGGCACCGGCGCCCACACATAAAAGGTGGCGCGTGGGGGTTGGATCTTCCACCCGATCGAGTTCAGGGTGCCGGCCACCAGCCTGTGCCGGCGGGCGTACACCTCGCACGACGCTTGAGTCTCCTCCTCCCCACCCCTCAGTGCCTCGATCGCGGCCCACTGAACAGCCTGAAAGATGCCTGAGTCGATGTTGGTCTTGAGCTGTCCGATCAGGCTGACGAGATCCGCGCGGCCGCAAACCCAGCCGATGCGCCATCCCGTCATGTTGAAGGTCTTCGAGAGGGAGTGGAATTCGAGTCCGACCTCTTTCGCGCCAGGGATCTCGAACAACGTCAGCGGCCGGTATCCGTCGAATGCGATCTCCGAATAAGGGGCGTCGTGGCACAGGACGATCTCGTGCCGCCGGCAGAACTCGACCGCCCGCTCGAGAAAAGCGCGATCGGCAGTGGCCGCCGTCGGATTGTTCGGATAGTTGAGCCACATCAGGCGCGCCCGTCGCGCAACGTCTGCAGGGATCGCGTCCAGGTCCGGCAGCCAGCTGTTCTCGGCTTTGAGCGGCATGATGTACGGCTCGGCGCCGGCCATGATCGCGCCCGTCACATAGACCGTGTAGCCAGGGTCGGGCGCGAGCACCACATCGTCGGGATCGACGAGCGCGAGCGGTACATGGCTGATCCCATCCTTCGACCCGAGGGTCGGAAGAATCTCAGTGGCCGGATCCAGCTCGACGCCTGATCGGTCGTGATACCAACCGGCGATCGCTTCGCGCAGGTCGGCGAGGCCGAAGTACGACGGATATCGATGATTCGCCGGGTCGGCCGCCGCTTCCTGCAGCACGCTCACGATGCGCTTGGGTGTGGGCAGGTCGGGATCGCCGATACCCAGAGAGATCACGTCGATGCCGGCCTTCTTCTTCTCCTGCACCTTCCGGTCGATCTCCGCGAAGAGATACGGCGGGATGCGGCCCAGGCGCTGAGCACCCGCGATGGTCTTGCTCACAGCGATTCCTTCACGTAGTTGAGGATAACCGGCAAGGGATACGGCTCGATCTCGAACCACCTCACCCGCTGGTCGTGCCTCCACCATCTCAGCTGACGGCGCGCGTAGCGACGGTTCGAACGCGCCATGGCGACCGGCAGCTCCTCGAGTGACAGCTCGCCCCGAATGTGCGCCAGCGCCTCGGCGTATCCGATTCCGGTCAGCACGGGCGCGGTTTCAGGAACGCCGGCGGCGAGCGCGGCACGCGTCTCCGCTATCAATCCGCGCTCCACCTGGCCGCGGCTGCGCTCCTCGAGCCTGCGATCGATGAGGGCGAGATCCGCCGTCAGTCCGACGCGAATTGCTTCCCAGGGCGGTGGGGTGCGCGTGCGCAACCCTCGCAGCGGCGGCTCCGCGGCCTCGAGGATCTCGATCGCCCGGATCACCCGCACCGGGTTTTTCAAATCGACGCCCGGGTCGGGATCGAGCGTGAGCAGCCTCTGTTGCAAGTCGGCCGCCGAGAGGCTGGCGAGCTCGCCCCGCAGCCGCGGATTTGGCGGAATGCCCGTGAGGCTGAAGCCGTCGGCCAGCGCATCCACGTAAAGCATCGTGCCGCCTTCGACGATGGGCACCTTGCCGCGTGACGCGATATCCGAGATCGCGGCTTGGGCGCCATGCAGGTACTCACCGGCGTTGAAGCTGCTTGCGGGATCGACGAAATCGATCATGTGGTAGCGAACTCTCTGTCGCTGTTCAGGGCTTGGCTTGTTGGTCGCAATGTCGAGACGCTCGTAGACCTGTCTCGAATCGGCCACGACGATCTCGCCACCAAGCTCCAGCGCCAGCTCGAAAGCAAGGTGAGACTTCCCGATACCGGTTGGCCCAACGATGACCACGACTTTCGTTATCGCTGCTGCACCATCGTGACCCATGGCACAGAATTACCGGTCGCTTGAACCTTTGGGCTAGGCGACCACCGCTCTGGCTTGCGGCCGCAACCGTGGCGGCGGCTTGGGTTGCGGCCTTTGGGTTGGGAGGCTGGCTTGTCCTCTATGCGCACCAGCCGGTGCACAAGGACTTCCGCATCTTCTACGTCGCGGCCGAAGCCGGAATTCGTTACGGATTGGCGAGCATCTATGACGTGACGACGCTGCGTGCCTTGTCGAGTGCTTTTCCACCAGGCCAGAACTTCATCGACTCGGAGACCGCCTTCGTCAACCCGCCGCTGTTCGCCTGGATCATCGCGCCGCTCACCGTCTTGCCTGTGCCGATTGCGTACGGATTGTGGAGCGCAGCGTCGCTCGGGGCTTTCATCTGGTCGTGGTTCATCACCGCGTCTCAAACCGGAATGGCGAAGCTGGCGTTGCTGCTCGGTGGGCTTGCGATGTGGCCGGTCGTGGACACGCTGTACTACGGTCAACCGTCGCTGCTCATCATCGCCCTGGTCGCCGCCGCTTGGTGGCTGTGCTCGCGTGAACGTCCAGGCGCCGCCGGCGTCGTGCTCGCGCTGGCGACCGCGCTCAAGCCCCAGGTCGTGTTCGTCTTGCCATTCGCGTTGCTGGTCGCCGGGCGCAACCGCGCGTTCGTCACGTGGGCGGCCGCCTGCGCGGTGCTGGCGATCTTGTTTGCCTTGACGCTTGGTCAAACGGGCATGGAGCGCTGGTGGCACGCCCTCGTCTATCTCCAATCGGACCCGCACCACTCCTACTTCACGCTCGCGTACCTGCTGGGCGCGGGTCCTCTGACGTATATCGCGCAGGGCCTCCTCGCGACGCTCGCGCTCGCCATCGCGTGGTTGCGACGGCAACAGCTGGAAATGGTGTTTGCGGCCGGCCTCGTCGGCTCGCTCGCGTCGAGCGTGCATCTTCACCAGTCCGACTACGCCGGCCTCGTGCTGGTGGCGTGGCTGCTGCTCCGGACGTCACCGTCCAGGTGGCAGCAGGGCTGGCTGGTCGCGGGGATTGCCGGCATGCAGGCGATCACGCTGGCCCTGCCGCTTCCCCAGCTGCTGCTGGACGCCGGCTGGCTGGTGGCCGTCGCGGTCAGTAGTTACGCCGGAAGTGGCGGGTCAGCTCCTGCCACTCGACCAACAACCGCGTCGGGCGTCCGTGCGGGCACGTGACCGATTCCTCGGCCACCTCAAGGTCCGCAAGCAGCCGTCGCTGCTCCGCCACATCGAGGACGTCGCCGAACCGGACCGCCGAGTGGCACGCCAGCGCTGCCGCCGCCTTCTCGATCGCCCCGTCACCACGGTTCTCGGCCAGCGCGGCCAGGGTCTCCTGGATCGCGGCCGTCGCCCGTCCGGCGGGCATTTCGAGGGGAACCGCCGTGATCCGGAGGCTGCGCGGCCCGAACTCCTCGTACTCGAGGCCGAGGTTGGCCAGGTCCGCGCGATGGTCGGCCGCCGCCGCGATCAAGGCGGGATCGACGTCGACCGCCTGCGGGATCAGGAGCGGCTGGCTTCCTCCACGCCCGGTGCGAAGGCGCTCGAGCAGCCGGTTGTACAGCACGCGCTCGTGGGCGGCGTGCTGGTCGACGAGCACGAGCCCGGCGGGACCCTCCGCCACCAGGTAGCCGGGCCCTGCCTGGCCGATGGGCCGCAGAACGCCGCTCGATACGGCATGACCGTTGACCTCCTGCGCGGCGATCGACACCGTGGCCTGGTGCAGCGTGAGCTGCGGTCCGGACGTCCCGCCGACTTCCTCGGCGGTCGATTCGGTCGGGCGATACCGAAAGGGTTCGCTCCCGTCCAGGGCTGACCGCGCCGCGCGCTGCAGAGCTGCGAACACGGTGCCCTCATCGCGGAAGCGCACTTCCTTTTTGGCCGGGTGCACGTTTACGTCGACGAGCTCCGGGTCGATGCCGATGTCGAGCACGGCGAGTGGATGCCGGCCTCGCTCGAGCCGGCCCTGATAGCACTCCTCCAGCGCGTAAACCAGCGATCGGGCGTTGATCGGGCGTCCGTTGACCGCCAGCACCATGCCGTCGCGGCTGCCGCGGCTGAGGCGAGGCTGGCTCACCATCCCCATGACCAGCGGCATGCCGACGATCTCGAGCATCTCGCCGGCGACCGCAGCCCCGAACACCGCGCCGATGGCCCGCCGCCTGTCTCCGTCTCCACTGCTGCTGACCGCGGCTCGGCTGTCGATCGTCAGATGGAACCGCACATGCGGATGCAGCAGCGCAAATGCGCCGACCACCTCCTTGATCGCCGCGACCTCAGTCGCATCGCTCTTTAGAAACTTGAGTCGCGCGGGCACGTTGGCAAACAGATCCCTCACTTCGATTGCCACACCAGGCAATAGCGGCCCGGACCCCTGCTCGATGAGCTCGCCGGATCGTATGCGGACCGTCGCACCGCCGCTCGCGCATTCGACATCCGCGACCGCCGCGATGCTGGCCAGCGCTTCACCTCGAAAACCGAAGCTCTGGATGGCGGCGAGGTCGGCCAGCGCCGCCAGCTTGCTTGTCGAGTGACGGACGAAGGCCATCGTCAGCTCGTCGGCGGGAATGCCGGAGCCGTCGTCGCTCACTCGAATCGATGTCTTTCCAGCGCCACGCACATCGATGCTGATGCGGCGCGCGCCCGAGTCGAGCGCGTTCTCGACCAGCTCTTTGACGACCGATGCCGGGCGCTCGATAACCTCACCGGCGGCGATAGCGTCCGCGACCTCGGGGGAGAGCAGGAGAATCGTGCCGCTCACGGCGTCAGCTTCGCGCGCAGCTGATACAGCTTCTGAAGCGCCTCCAGCGGGCTCAGCGCTTCGGGATCGATGTCCTCGAGCTCCTTGCGCAGCGGGTCCGGAGCCAGCTCGATGGGCAGCCCCAGCTGCTGCTCTGGCGGCTCGAGGGGTCGCTGCCGCTCGAGCTCGCCCAGCACCTGCCTGGCTCGGGCGATGACGCCCGATGGGAGACCCGCCACCGCGGCGACATGAATCCCGTACGAACGGTCCGCGCCTCCGGGGACCACTCGATGCAGGAACCGAACCGTATCGCCTTCTTCCAGCACCTCGACGCGCTGGTTGCGCACGCGCACCAGTCTTTCAGGCAGCGCGGTCAGCTCGTGGTAATGGGTCGCGAAGAGGGTGCGGCATCCGAGCTTCGGCGCGTCATGCAGGTGTTCGACCACGGCCTGCGCGATCGACAAGCCGTCATAAGTCGACGTCCCCCTCCCCACCTCGTCGAGGATCACAAGCGATGAGCGAGTCGCGTGGTTGAGGATGTAGGCGGTCTCCGTCATCTCGACCATGAAGGTCGACATGCCGGCGCTGATGTCGTCATGCGCTCCGACCCGGGTGAAGATGCGATCCGCAAGACCCACCATTGCATGCTCCGCCGGCACGAAGCTGCCGCATTGCGCGAGAAGGACGATCACCGCGGCCTGACGCAGGTAGGTCGACTTGCCGGCCATGTTGGGGCCGGTCAGGATCACGATCTGCTCATCTTCGGTGTCGAGCTCCAGGTCGTTGGCCACGAACACGCCCGCGGGTAGGCCGTTCTCGACCAGGGGGTGGCGGCCGCCCGTGATGCTCAGCCGCAAGCCGGCGTTCACCTCTGGCCGGCGCCAGCCATGCTCGGCCGCGGCGCATGCGAGGCTCAGCAGCGCGTCGATCGCTCCGATCGCCTGCGCGCCGGCGCGGAGCATGGGCGCCGCTTCGGCGACCGCCGCGCTCAACTCCTGAAGGATCTCCAGCTCACGGGCGGCGATCCTTTCCTGCGCGCTGAGCACGATCGCTTCCCTCTCCTTGAGCTCCGGCGTCAGGTATCGCTCTGCTCCCGTGAGCGTCTGCTTGCGCACGTAGTCGGCAGGCAGCGCCGAGGAGTTCGCGTGGCTGACCTCGATGTAGTAGCCGAATACCTTGTTGAATCCGACCTTGAGCGAGCGGATCCCCGTCCGCTTGCGCTCAGAGGCTTCGAGCTTGGCGATCCACTCACGCGCGGTTCGCGAGCCGTCTGTGATCGCGTCGTGGTCCGGGTCGTACCCGGACCTGATCGCACCGCCCGCCCGCACAGTAGGTGGCGGGTCGTCGACCAGGGCGCGAGCCAGGACGTCCGCCAGGTCCGGCGCTGCGCCGATCTGTGAAGTCAGCTCTCTGGTCACCAACGCGATGCACGCGCTGAGTGCCTCCTGCACCTCCGGTATGGCTTCGAGCGATCGCCGCAGCGCAACCAGCTCACGGGGACTTGCGTGCCCCTGTGCGGCGCGGGACACCAGACGCTCGAGGTCGCCCACTGGTTTGAGCACTGCCTCGATGCGATGGCGCAAAGAAGGCGAGGACACCAGCTCTTCCACCGCGGCAAGCCGCAGCTCGATCGATTCGGCATCACGCAAAGGCGCGCCGAGCCATGTCCTCAGCTGACGCGCGCCCACCGCGGTCCGCGTCCGGTCGATCAGACCGATAAGCGCGGGCAGCTCGAGGTTGCGGACCGTTGCCGCATCGAGCGGCATGGTCGCCTCAGGCGAGTAGGTCCGCACGGTGAACGAGCCTGGCGCGACTCGAGTCTGGTTCTGCTTCAGGTAGTCGAGCACGACACCAGCTGCTCCCACCGCGAGAGGGGCGTCCTGGGCGCCCACCGCCGCCGGGTATGCGATGCCGAGCAGGTCCTTCAGTCGCTGCTGGCCGCGGACGGGATCAAAGCGATATTCCTCGATCTTGGGAGGCGCCAGCAGCTCGGCCGGGTTGAGCCGTTCCAGCTCTGATTGGAGCCGGTCTTTGGGCAGCTGGCACAGCAGGAGCTCGCCCGTGGACACCTCGCACGCGGCGATGCCGGATTCGGCGCCTCGCGTCCAGGCCGCAACCAGGTAGTTGGCCCGGGACGGCTCGAGGTATGCGTCTTCCACCACGGTGCCGGGGGTCAGCACGCGGGTCACGTCACGCCGGACGATCTTGTTCTTGGCCGCCGCTTCGACCTGGTCGCAGATGACCACCTTGTGCCCGGCGCGCAGCAACCTGCCGACGTATGTCTGCCATGCGTGGTGCGGCACGCCGCACATCGGCGCTCGGCCGCTCTTTCCCAACGGCCGCGAAGTGAGTGTCACTCCCATGATTGGAGCTGCCGTCTCCGCGTCCTCGAAAAAGATCTCGTAGAAGTCGCCCAGGCGGAAGAGGAGAATCCCCACCGGGTGCTTCTCTTTCGCCTCCCGGTACTGGCGCATGACCGGGGTCATGGGAGGCGTGGCCGCCATCACGCTGCAGGCAATCCCAAGAGCTGACCCGCGGTGGCCTGGAGGACGCGGATGTTCAGCACCTGACCCGCCGCGATGTCTCCGGCGCGCAACACGATGGCGCGCTTGCCCTGGCGGATCCGCCCATACGGGCGGTTGAGCTCGTCACGTCCTTCGATCAGCACCTCGACATCGCGTCCGATCCACCGCGCGGTCTTACGCGCTGCGATTTCCCGCTGCAAAGCGAGCAGGTCGTTCAGCCGCCGCAGCTTCTCTTGATGCGGGACGTCGTCATGCATTCGGTCGGCCGAGAAAGTGCCACCTCGTGGCGAGTACATCGCCAGGTGAACGACGTCGAACTCGATCTCTTCCATGAGCGCGCGGGTGTTCATGAATGCGGCCTCCGACTCTCCGGGAAAGCCGACTATCACGTCCGTTACCAGTCCGAGGTCCGGCATGAGATTTCGAGCGCGTTCGACGATCGCGCGGTAATGACGCGTCTGATAGCCGCGCGCCATCCGCTTCAAAACCGTGTCATCGCCGGACTGGATCGGCAGCTGCAGCTCGCGACAGACCACATCGCTGGCGGCCATCACTTCGAGCAGCTCGCTCTCCAGGTCCTGCGGATGCGATGTCATGAAGCGAAGCCTCTTCAGTCCGGGAATCCGCTCCACCTCGCGGACCAAGCTGGCGAGACCACCCCGACCGTCAGGGTCGTGATAGTCGTCGACGTTCTGACCCAGGAGCACGATCTCCTTCGCTCCGTCGCCCACCGCGCGGCGGCACTCGTCCAGCACCGACGCCATGGGCACGTGCTTTTCGCGGCCTCGAACCTTCGGCACGATGCAGAAGGTGCAGTTGTGGTCGCACCCTTCGATCACCCGGATGTAGTGACTCACCCCTGTACGACCTGACTGGGGAAGCGGCTCACCCAGCGAGTAGTCATACCGAGCCTCGAGATCCGCCACGAAGGGCTCGTAATCGCCGATTGGAACGACGGCGTCGAGGTGCGGGAACCTGCGCTGAAGGGTCTCGCCCTCCTTCGCGACGATGCATCCGGTCACCGCGATCGTCCGCTCCGGAGTCTTCCATTCCTTGAGCTCGTGGAGCTTCGAGTACACGCGGTCCTCGGACGCTTGCCTCACGACGCACGTGTTGAGGATGGCGACGTCAGCGCGCTCGAGCGAGTCCTCGACGTAGCCGGCGGCCAGCAGCCTGCGCGCCAGGCTCTCTGAGTCCGCCGCGTTCATCTGGCACCCGATCGTCCAGATGCTGAATGACCGTGCCCTGCTTCCCGGCCCCCTCTCCCCTGATCCCTCTTCCCTGCGGGGAGAGGGTGTCTGTGGCACGGTCCGCGTCGGTGTCAGCGACTCTCCACCAGAAGCCGTATTCCCGTGCGCTCCTCGCCATCGATCGAGATGTCGATGAAGGCCGGGATGCAGACCAGGTCAAGCCCGCCGGGCGCTACGTAGCCGCGCGATATGGCGATGGCTTTGACCGCCTGGTTGATGGCGCCCGCACCGATTGCCTGGACCTCAACGCGCCCCTTGCTCCGGATGACGCCCGCTATGGCGCCGGCGACCGCCACCGGCTTGGAGGTGGCCGAAACTTTCAGCACCTCTACTGGAGCGCGCTCCGCTGACATCGTTGCTGGAACCCCTTCAAACATGTTCACGGTCGACTCGCTGGATCGATGTGGCTTGGCCGCTAGAAGAGTTAATGGTAACCAGTACCGAATTGAATGTCACGGGTCCAGAGGCCACCACAAAGCGCGTCGGGACGCCTGTCCTGAACCGCTGCAGGACAATGTCCTTGTCCATTCCGATACAGCTGTCACGGGGCCCGACCATGCCCACATCAGTGACGTAGGCGGTCCCTCCCGGAAGGACTCTGGCGTCGGCGGTTGGCACGTGGGTGTGGGTGCCCACCACGGCGCTGACCCGGCCATTCAGAAACCACCCCATCGCCGATTTTTCCGAGGTAGCCTCGGCGTGCATATCGCAAAAGACGATACGTACGTCAGGGTTGGCTTGCAGGATGGCGTCGGCGGCGCGAAAAGGGTCGTCGAACGAATCCAGGAAGATGCGACCGATGAGGTTCATGACCAACGCCTTGGTGCCGTCGACCTCGACGACAGTCCAGCCTCGGCCAGGCGCGTCCGGTGGGTAGTTGGCCGGGCGGAGGACGCGCTCCAGGCTCGGCAGCTCGCCCACGAACTCCTTCTGCGCAAACACATGGTTGCCGGTCGTGATCACGTCGGCGCCGTGTCCCTTCAGCTCGGAGACGATCTTGGCCGTGAGCCCAAAACCGCCCGCCGCGTTCTCGCCGTTGACGATGGTCAGGTCCGCCCCGAGCTCCTCTTTCAAGGCCGGAAGGATCGCCTTGACCGCCTCTCGCCCCGGATGGCCGACCACGTCCGCGACGAACAGAATGCGAAAGTCGGCCCCGGTCATTCGCAAAGTCTATTGGCAAAAAAAAGGGGAGCCCGTGGGGGCTCCCCTTTTGAATGGCTACTTGGCGTATTCGATGGCCCTTGTCTCGCGCACGACGGTGACGCGGATCTGGCCTGGGAAACTCAACTCCGATTCGATCCGTTTTGCGATATCCCTTGCCATCAGCTGAGCAGCGCTGTCGTCGATCTGCTCCGGCTTGACCAGGATCCGGACCTCGCGGCCGGCCTGGATGGCGTAGGACTGCTGGACGCCCTGAAACGAGTTGGCGATCTCCTCCAGCTTTTCGAGTCGCTTGACATAAGCCTCCAGCGACTCTCTGCGCGCCCCCGGGCGTGCAGCGGATATCGCGTCGGCCGCGATCAGGAGAAGCGCCTCGATGCTGTGCGGCTCTTCGTCGTAGTGGTGCGCTCGCACCGCGTGAACGACAGGGGCAGGAACCCCGTGCCGCTGCAGAAGGTCCGCCCCGATGACCGCGTGAGAGCCCTCGACCTCGTGGTCGATGGCTTTGCCGATGTCGTGCAAAAGGCCTGACAGCTTGGCGATTCGGACGTCGGCACCGATCTCGGACGCCATCATGGCGGCGAGGTAGGCGACCTCCTTCGAGTGGTTCAGCACCTGCTGCCCGTAACTCGTTCGGAATCGCAGGATGCCGAGGTGACGGACGACCTCAGGGTGCAATCCCTGAAGGCTCAGCTCGAGGACCGCCCCCTCACCTTCTTCTTTGACCCTCTGCAGGACCTCCTGCCGGGATTTGGCGACGATCTCTTCGATTCGGGCCGGATGAATCCGGCCGTCCACGATGAGCTTGTTCAGCGCGACCCGCGCCACCTCGCGGCGGACCGGGTCGAACCCGCTGATGATGACGGCTTCCGGGGTGTCGTCCACGATTAGATCGATCCCGGTCGCCTGCTGCAGGGCGCGGATGTTGCGCCCTTCCTTCCCGATGATGCGCCCCTTCAGCTCGTCGGTCGGAAGCGGCAGCACCGAGACCGAGACCTCGGCGGTCTGGTCGGCGGCGATGCGCTGAATCGATTCGGTCACGATCTCCCGAGCCCGACGCTCGCTCTCGTCGCGCGCGGCCAGCTCCGCTTCTCTGACCTTGCGCGCAACCTCGTTGCGCAGCTCCTGCTCGACCTGCTCCATCAGGATCCGCTGGGCTTCCTGTCGCGTCATGTTCGCAACGCGCTGAAGCTCCTTCTCCTGCTGGCGATACGTGTCGTCGAGTTGAGCCCTGATTTCATCCAGCGACTTCTCTTTCGTCGCGAGCTCGCGCTCGCGGCGGTTCTGGTCCTCGCCCTTGCGGTCGAGGTTCTCCTCCTTCTGGAGAAGGCGCTTTTCGATCTGTTGCGACTGTGCCCGGTACTCCCGGGCTTCCTGTTCGGCGACCGTGCGGATCTTGACCGCCTCTTCTTTGGCCTCGAGCAGCTTCTCCTTAGCCTGCGTTTCGGCATCGGCCAGGGTCTGCTGAGCCTTGGTCTCGAGGACGTGAGAGCCATCGGTTTGCCGGCGCTGAAGCATCACGTAGGCGACAGCGAAGCCGGCGACCAGTGCCAAAACGGCTGCCCCGAGCAAAAGTAGGACGTAGACGATGACAGGCATTTGACATGCACCTCTTGTATTCGATTGTCAAAGTGCGCGACCACGGCAGGACCGAAAACGGGTCCCGCCTGGGGTTAGCTCCTATGACTGCGGTGCCGCGTTGGCCCGCGTGACCCCTGAATTTTAGGCCTCGGCGACGGTCGGATGGGCGCAGATCGCGGGCAGGCGCCCAGGCGGCAGCCTGCGCGCCGGTCCGGCGGCCGAGGCCAAGGCAGGGGTGGCCCAAGGAGGAGCGCATCTCAGATGCGTGACGACGCGGGGCCGGGCCCCCTAACGCGGGCATTCGGCCGACTGAGCCCGCGAGATGCGACTAGACGGCCGGCGCCGAGGCCTCTTCCGGGGAGCCCGCCGTCCCGTTCCAGATGGCGCGGCACGCCACCCGGACGATCCCGGGCGAAAAACCACGCCGCAGCAGCTTGGGGCCGACCGAGTCCAGCAGCTCGCGATAGCCGGCGACGGTTTTGCGCGCGCACAGCCGTTCGGCCAGTCGAGTCGCCGACTCCAGCTGGGAGCCTTCATCGAAGTCGCCAATTGCGAGATCGGCCACCGCCCGATCCACCCCACGCGTGGCGAGCTCGGCCGAAAGGGCCCGCGGCCCGAGCACGCTGGAGCGTCGACGGACATGGCCCTCGGCGAAGGAGCGGTCGTCGAGGTACCCGAGCTCGACGAGCCGCTCCACCGCCGCCTGCACGTCGCTTTCGCTGTAGCCGCGTCGCGCCAGCTTGCGCCGCATCTCCGTGCTGGAGTGGGCGCGCCGGCCCAACAGCCTCAGCCCGGCGTCAACGGGCCCGATCGACGGCGGCTTGGGCGCCCAGCCTCGGGACGCGGCCTTCCTAGAGCTCCTCGTTCCCACCCGTGGCCGCCCTCACTGGAGCTCCAGCCTTGATGGGTGCTGTTCCACCGGCCGCCTTCTCACGCACCTTGGCCTCGATCTCCCCTGACAGCGTCGGGTTCTCACGCAAGTAGTTGCGCACGTTCTCCCGACCCTGGCCGAGGCGCTGGTCGCCATAGGAGATCCAGGTCCCGCTCGTCTCGAAGATGTTGTACTTGAGCGCGGCATCGATGAGGGAGCCTTCGCGCGAGATGCCCTCGTTGAAAAGGATGTCGAACTCTGCCGACCGAAATGGCGGAGCGACCTTGTTCTTCACGACCTTGACCTTCACCCTTGCGCCGACGGAGTCGAGGCCGGACTTGATGACCTCGACCTTGCGAATGTCGAGCCTCACCGACGAGTAGAACTTGAGCGCTCGTCCACCAGGCTGGGTCTCGGGGTTGCCGAACATGATGCCGACCTTCTCGCGCAGCTGGTTCAGGAAGATGACCGAGCAGTTCGACTTCGAGATCGCCGCCGTGAGCTTGCGCAGCGCCTGGGACATCAGCCGGGCCTGCAGGCCGACATGCGCGTCCCCCATCTCGCCCTCTATCTCCGCTTTCGGCACGAGCGCCGCGACCGAGTCGATGACGATGACGTCGACCGCTCCCGAGCGGACCAGCACCTCGACGATCTCGAGCGCCTGCTCGCCCGTGTCGGGCTGGCTGATCAGGAGGTCGTCGATCTTCACGCCGATGCGCGAGGCGTAAAGCGGGTCGAGGGCGTGCTCGGCGTCCACGAACGCCGCCACGCCGCCCTGCTTCTGGGCTTCCGCGATGACGTGGAGGGCGAGCGTCGTCTTGCCGGCCGACTCAGGGCCGTACAGCTCGGTCACGCGTCCACGCGGGATCCCCCCCACGCCGAGCGCGAGGTCGAGCAGCAATGCGCCGGTCGGAATGACCGTGATCTCACCGCGCAATGCAGCCTGCTCGCCCAACTTCATGATCGACCCCTTTCCATAGCTCTTGACGATCTGGGAAATCGCCGAGTCGAGGGACTTTTCCTTTTCTTTTTCCACTGGTTGCCTCCTAGGTGGTTGCGGCGAGTGTTCTACGTCGTGGAGTTGAGGTCAACGTTCTTAACAGCAGGCCGTCGGGGAAGTGTAACGAACAGGTGTTCGGCAGTCAAGTCTTTGTCACCGCGACGAGCTTGCGAGTCTCGTCACCCAGCAATTCAATCGCCTTCGCGGTCGCCTCGCGGCGATTCGACCATCTGTCGCCGCGGAAGGTGTAGTCGTAACAGCGCGTTCCGTCAGGTCCCGCGATCCCTATGTACGTCAAGCCGATCGGCTTGCTAGTGCCGTCGGCATCGGGTCCCGCGATGCATGTGATCGAAGCCGCCAGGTCTGAGCCCAGGCGAGAACGCACGCCGTCCGCCATGGCGACCGCAACCTCACAGCTCACCGCTCCGTGACTCGACAGCACCGCGGATGGAACACCCAACTGATCCATCTTGACGTCGTTCGAATAGGCGATGACCCCTCCGACGAAGTAGACGGAGCTGCCTGGTTGATCGGTGAAGACCGAACCCAGCAAGCCGCCCGTGCAGGATTCGGCCACCGACACTGTGAGCCCTCCCTCCCGGAGAAGACCCCCCAGGTCGGCGGCTTGCCGGCGCAGTGGCGAGTCCGAGCCTCCGGCATCGTCTCCGAATCCGAGCAGGTACCGGAATCTCCACAGATAGTCGATGCCGCTTCCGATGGTGAAGATCACGGCCACCGCCACGACGAGAGCGGTGAGGGGAACCACCACTGGATACGGCCTCTGCAAGATGAGCAACGTAACCGCCGACATCTGCATGACCGTCTTGGTCTTGCCCAACGGAGCCGCAGCGATAACGCGTCCCTTGGTGGCGCCGATGGAGCGGAGAAGCGTGATCAGAAGCTCGCGCGAAAAGATCACCACCACGACCCACGCCGCGACCAGGCCTTCCTGCACGAGAACGATGAGCACGGAGAGCACGAACAGCTTGTCGGCGAGGGGATCGAGGAACTTCCCCAGGTCGCTGACGATGCCGCGACGCCGCGCGATCTGACCGTCGAGCGTGTCGGTGAGCGAGAACACGATGAACAGCGCGGCAGCGATCTGATCGTGCCAGGGAAAACGCACGATCAAGAGCACCATCAGGACGGGGATCGCCGCCAGCCGGCTCAGAGTCAGCGCGTTCGGGAGGTTCACCCTAAGGGACAGTTTGCGCTCTGCACGGGAGCGGGTTATTCGAGGCCCAGCTTCTCCAGCAGCTCGTCGACGTCGGGCAGATTCATCAATACCTCGCGCGATTTGGAGCCCTGATATCCGCCGATTACACGGTGGTCGGCCAGCTGGTCGACGATGCGTCCGGCGCGTGAGTAACCGACATTGAACTTGCGCTGGACGAGCGACACGGAGGCGCCTCCTTCGGCGGCCACCGCTCGCGCGGATCGTGCAAAGAGCGGGTCTAGCTTGCGCTCCTGCTTCTCGCCGCGCTCCCACTCAGAGCCCGCACCTTCTTCGAGGATCTCTTCCATGAAGCGAGGCCCGCCCTGCGACTTCCAGTGGTTGACAACCGTTTCCAGCTCGGTGTCGCTGATGAACGCGCCCTGGATGCGAGTCGGCTTGCCGGCGTCGACAGGTTGATAGAGCATGTCGCCGCGACCGAGCAGCTTCTCGGCGCCACCGGTATCGAGGATGACGCGGCTGTCGACCTGCGACCCGACCGCAAAGGCGATACGCGACGGGATGTTGGCCTTGATCAGGCCGGTGATGATGTCGGTCGACGGCCGCTGCGTCGCGATGATCAGGTGGATGCCCACCGCCCGCGCCAGCTGCGCGATGCGGCAGATGAGCTCCTCGATCTCCCCGGCGGCGACCATCATGAGGTCGGCCAGCTCGTCGATCACGATCACGACGTATGGCAGTGGCTTCGCGATCTTGTGTGCGGCCTTGTCGTTGTAGGCCGCGATGTTGCGCACGCCCTCGGCGGAGAAGAGCTTGTAGCGACGGTCCATCTCGGCGACGGCCCATCGCAGTGCGGCCGCGGCCTGATGCGATTCGACAAGCACCGGCAGCGCGAGGTGGGGCAGCCCGTTGAAGCCCGTCAGTTCGACGCGCTTGGGGTCGATCAGCAACAGGCGAAGGTGCTCGGGAGTCGCCTGGAATAGAAGGCTCGTGATCATCGCGTTGATGCAGACGCTCTTGCCCTGGCCGGTGGCGCCGGCGATCAGCAGATGCGGCATGCGGGTCAGGTCGCCCACGATCGACTGCCCCGACACATCGTTCCCCAGCCCGAGGGCGAGCGCATTCGTGCCTTCGCGGAACGCCGCGGTCTCCAGAACCTCCCTGATCGTGACCAGGCTCGCCGACTTGTTCGGCACCTCGATGCCAACCGCCGACTTCCCCGGGATCGGCGCTTCGATGCGCAGCGGCGCGGCGGCGAGCGCCAGGGACAGGTCGTTCTGCAGCGCGGTGATGCGCTTGACCTGCACGCCGGGGCCAGGCTGCACCTCGTACTGGGTGACCGCGGGGCCGGGGTTGACGCCGATGATCTTGCACTCGACTCCAAATGTCTGGAGGGTGCTTTCGATGATCCTCACATTGCGCTTGATCTCGTCCGCCATCCGTTCGCGCTTTGCGGTCACGGTGTCGAGAAGCGCGATGGACGGCAGCTTCCAATCGATCTCCGGCAAATCGTCTTCGGGCTCGGCGACGACACGCAGCACGTTTTGGGAGGAGCGAGCCACTTCGCCTTCAGCGGAAGAATCTTTTGGTTGGAGGTGCGCCGCCTTCTCCTGCTCAGGCTCTTCGATCTCCCAGGGCCTGAGCTCCTCGAGCTTCGGCTTTGGCGCTGCGACAATGGTCGCGGCTCGCGCCGGCGGGTCGACCCGCGCCGCCGCCGTCTTGAGCGCCTTGCCCTTCTCGGCCGGAGTTGTGGCGACCAGGTCGCGTAGCCTGACGCGCTCCGCGTAAGCCGATTGCATCGCGCCGACCGCTGTCGCGATCAGCGCACCTGGGCTGAAGTGAATGGTGACGATGAGTCCGATCAGGAGCAGCGCGACCAGGACCGCCCACGCGCCCGCTGATCCGACCAGCGCGGTGACAGCGCCGTCGATCGAGCGCCCGACCGAACCACCCGCGTGGCCGGCCAGACCGAAGAGCCCGATCAACGCCAGCACCGCGACGACACCTGAGACGACATCGACCGGCCTCGGCCTCGGGGATTTCGGGTAGACGAGGTAAGCGCCAAGCACCAGCGTGGCTCCGACTGGCACGAACCATGCGCGATCGAACGTTGCGACCAGCCCGTCGCGGATTCCGGTCAGGATCGATCCCGCATGACTCCCGAGCGCAAGCAGCCCGAGCAGCGCCACCAGGATGAGAAGGACGCCCGAGATCTCCCGCAGCTGGCGCGACGTGAGGCTCCGGCGCTTGGGCCGCTGCTTGCTTCGGGCCGATCGCGAACGTGAAGAAGCACGGCGAGGGCCGCTCGCTGAGTGACGTGAGGTTCGGGATGTGGTGCGACGCATGCTGCGGGCGTGAGCCTGGGCGATTCTACACCGCCCCACTCCCCACTCTGCCCGGCGAGGCATAATCCCCGCGGTGGCAGTAGATCCTTTCGCCGAAGCCGAGGTTCGTTACAAGTATTTGTCCGAAGAACGTCGCACGGGCAATCTGCAGGCGCGCGCGTACCGGGTTGCGGTCCGCGACCTGGCGGTGCTCGACAGCGAAGGCCGTCGGTGGATGCTCGGCCCCGAGGATGGCATCTGGTACCGGCGCGAGAACGAGCGCTGGCTGCAGGCCGATCCTCCGCGGCGTCTCGTGTGCCCGTCGTGCGGCCATCACAACCTCGGACGTCACAGCTTTTGCGTGGAGTGCGGTCAGCGCCTCAATAGATAGAGAAGGGACTATGAAGAGGGCGTGGAAGGGGGTCTCGGTGGCGGATTCCGCACGTCTGGTGCCAGAGAAGCGCTAGCTTCGCTTCGCATTGGCACGTTTGGCGCCAAACGTGCGATATCGACTGCTTGCTAGTGGTGGACTTGGGCTTGCGCTACTCCATAGATCAGTCCCGCGACCAGCGGGATCAGCGCTGCAAGGAACCATAGACGCCACCAGATAGGCCGGGTTGGCCCCTGCACCAGCTCGTGGCCGCAGAACCCGCAGTAGCGATCGAACGGGCCCGCGACGCCGCGGCACCGGTCGCACTGATGCACTTGCAGACCGCAGTGCGCGCAGCGTCCCTCCTCAGAATGATTGAGCACCATGGCCGGCTGATCGCAACGCGGGCACAGGCTTGGTGCGATGAGAGCTAGAGGGGGGAGCTTCATATCTCCGTGATCACGGGGATCACCATAGGGCGGCGGCGCGTCTGCTTGTACACCGTCTTCGACACCGCGTCGTGGATCGCCTCCTGGAGCAGGTTGACATCCGCGTGGGTATCCGCAAACCGCCTGATGCTGGCGATGGCCGCGTTGCGCGCGTCAGCCATGAGACGGGTGGAAAGCTCCGGCTCGATCACTCCGCGCGACACCAGGTCGGGGCCGGCTCGAACCGTCTGCGTGTCGCGGTCAAGCGTCAGCGTGACCACGAGGATTCCGTCCTCGGCAAGATGCCGGCGGTCGCGCAGCACAACCTGCTCCACGTCCCCCACTCCCAGCCCGTCCACATAGACGAGGCCGGTGGGCACCTTCTCGCCACGTTCCATCGAGGTCTCGTCCAGCTCCACCGACTCGCCATCCTCGACTACCGCGATGCGATCGTCGTCGAGCCCCGCCTCGCGCGCGATATCGGAGTGCAGCTGCAGCTGGCGGTACTCGCCGTGGACGGGAATGAAGAAACGCGGGCGCACCGCGTCGAGCATCTCGCGAAGCTCATCGCGTTGGGCGTGGCCGGTGACGTGCACCTTGCCCACCTCCGAGTAGAACACCCGCGCACCGTGCCGGTACAGGTTGTTGACGGTCTGGAGGACCATCCGCTCGTTGCCCGGGATCGGCCGGGCGGAGATCACCACCCAGTCGTCCTTGTGGACATTGACAAAGGGATGTCTCTGGGCGGCGAAACGGGCCAGCGCCGAGAGCGGCTCGCCCTGGCTTCCCGCGGTCAGCAGCAGCAGCTTGGACGGCGGCACCTTGTCGATCTCCGCCAGCGGAACGGTGATGCCTTCCGGAACGTCGAGGAAGCCGAGCTCGCGCGCGGTCTTGAAGTTCTGCTGCAGGCTTCGGCCCACCACCGCAACGCGGCGGCCGAACTGCGCGGCCATGCGCACCAGGTGCTGGATGCGATGGATGTTGGACGCGAAGTTGGCCACGACAATCCGTCCGGGCGCAGCCCCGAAGATCTGCTCAAACGCCGCGTGGAGGTCGCGCTCCGAGCCTGAGTGACCCTCGCGTTCCGAGTTTGTCGAGTCGCTCAGCAAGAGGAGAACGCCTTCATCGCCGAGCTGCCGAAACCGGTCCATGTCTGTGGGGCTGCCATCGGGCGGCGCGGCGTCGATCTTGAAGTCGCTCGTATAGACCACGCGACCGACCGGCGTCTGAATCGCGAGTGCCACAGCGTCGGGGATGGAATGGCAGACCGCGACCGTCTCCAATCGAAACGGACCCAGCTGCACCGAGTCACCGATGCGGACCTCGCGCCCGCGTCCGAGCAGGTAGGAGATGTCCGGCAACACCAGGTCGATGCCGAGCATGTCTTCCTGCGGGAACATGAGCCCCGCGTCGACGACCAGGATCTTGCCCTCCCATTCGAGCGCCCACATGTTGATCCCGACCTCGCCGAGGCCGCCCAATGGGAGGTATCGGAGTCGAGACGTCACAACAACGACAGCTGCTCGGGTTCCTGCTTCGGAGCCGGGACAGGCTCGGGAGGTGGTGGCGGCGCCAGCACCTGGTCGAGGTATTTCCTGAGGCTGTCGGAGCGAGCCGTGGATGCGGGAGATCGACCCCTGCCCCGGCATCAGCCGCTCGAGCGCGTGGCGACCCAGGATGAGGACCGCCTTCGGTTTGACGAGCTCGAGCTGCTGCTGAAGGTAGGGCGAGCACGCCTCGGCCTCGTTCGGCATGGGGTCGCGGTTCATCGGCGGCCGGCATTTGAGAACGTTGGTGATGAACACATCGGCCCGGCTCAACGAAATTCTCGCGAGGAGCGTGTCGAGCAACTTGCCGGCCGCGCCGACGAACGGTTCGCCCTGGCGGTCCTCATTGAAGCCGGGGGCTTCGCCCACGATCATCACATCGGCCGGGCACGGTCCGCTGCCAGGTACGGCCTGCGTCCGCGTTGCATGCAGTCCGCAGATCTTGCACGATCGAATCGTGGCGTGGAGCTGATTCAGCTCCGGGGACAGACTAAGCGACTTTGACTCCGGCCTTGGCTTTGAAGGTGATCAGGTCCCCCGCGTCGCGGATGATCTTCATCACGGACTTCAGCTGTTCGTCGGTGAGCGGCACCAGGGGAAGCCGGAACGGACCCGCGGCGAACCCCATCGCGTTCAGCACCGACTTGATTGGAACAGGGTTCGCGGCGGTGGTCATCAGCGCCTTGATCACCGGGAGAAGGCCGCCGTGGATGTTCCGCGCGGTCTCGACGTCGGATCTGCCATAGGCCTCGATGATGTTCTTGATCGACCGTCCCGCGATGTGCGAGACGACGCAGATCACTCCATAGCCGCCGACCGCGAGGATCGGGAGAGTCCAGCTGTCGTCGCCGCTCCATACCTTGAAATCCGCCGGCTTGCCCGCGCAGACGAGTCCGACCTGGTCGAGGTCGCCGCTCGCCTCTTTGACTCCGATGATCCCCGCAAGCTCTGCGCAGCGAAGGGTCGTGGCGGCGGTCATGTTGACTGCCGTGCGGCCCTGGATGTTGTACATGATCGTCGGGCCGACCTCGGAGATCGCTTTGAAGTGCTGGTACATGCCTTCCTGAGGTGGCTTGTTGTAATACGGGACCACGGCGAGCAGCGCGTCGGCGCCGGCCTTCATGGCTCGCTCTGAGAGATGCACGGAATGACGGGTGTCATTGCTGCCGGTGCCCGCCACAACCGATTGATTCGGGATCGCCTTCTTGACAACCTTCAAGAGCTCGATCTTCTCGTCGTCGCTGAGGGACGGCGATTCGCCGGTCGTGCCCGAAACAACGACGCCCTCCGAGCCGTCCGCGACGAGCATCACCGCCAGCTTCTCGGCTCCCGCGTAATCGACGGCGCCGTCCTCTTTGAAGGGCGTGATCATCGCGGTGAGAAGCGTTCCGATTTCCTTTGTCATCACAGCACTCCCAGCTCAATCGCGCGCTCGGCGATCTGCACTGCGTTCAGCGCGGCTCCCTTGCGCAGGTTGTCGGACACGATCCAAAGCGCCAGCCCGTGGCTGGTCGAGGGATCCTCGCGGATGCGGCCGACGTACACCTCGTCTTTGCCGGCAACATGGTGCGGCGTCGGATAGATCTTGGCGTGCGGGTCGTCCTCGACCACGATGCCCGGTGATTCTCCGAACAGCGTGCGCGCCTCGTCCGCCGTGATCTTGTCGTGGGTTTCGATGAAGACCGCCTCGCCGTGCCCGACAGGAACAGGCACACGCACGCATGTCGCGACGATGCGAAGGTCAGGGTTGTGGAGGATCTTGCGAGTCTCGTTCACGATCTTGGTCTCTTCTTCGTTGTAGCCGTCTGGCTCCGGCCGCCATCCGCCGGGCACCACGTTGTAAGCGAGCTGGTAGGGGTAGGCCACGACCGGTGGCTCTGACCCTTCGGCGATGGCTTTGGTCTGCTCCTCCAGCTCATCGACGAGCGCGCGGCCGGCGCCGGAGGCCGACTGATAGGTCGACATCACGACACGCTCGATGCCGACGGCGGAGCGCAGCGGATTGAGGACGACCGTCAGAGGGATCGTGCAGCAGTTGGGGTTGGCGATGATCCCCTCGTTGTCTTTGATGTCGTCGCTGTTCACCTCAGGCACGACGAGCGGCACGTTTTGCTTCATGCGCCAGGCCGAGCTGTTGTCGATGACCAACGCACCTGATTCCGCCGCGGCCGGTCCATGGATCAGCGCAAGGTCGCCGCTGGTTGCGAACAGCGCCACGTCGATGCCTTTGAACGCGTTTTCCTCCAGCGGCTCGACCGTGATCGAGCTTCCGTTGTATGGAATGGTCAAGCCTTTCGACCGTTCAGATGCAAGCGCCAGAATGCGCTCGCTCGGAAACATTCTCTGCGCGAGCACACGCAGCATTTCCTGCCCGACCATGCCCGTCGCGCCGACAACGGCAACGTTTAGTCGCTTGGAGTTGGGCACGATCGTCAGTTTAGCGAAGGCCTAAGAGTTCGTCGAGACCGCGATAGAACTTCGGTTCGGCGGTCACTTTGCGGATGGCGAGCAGAACGCCTGGCACGTACGCTTCGCGGCTCGTCGTGCGGTGGATGATCGAAAGCGTCTGTCCGGGCAAACCGAAGATGATCTCCTGGTCGGCGACGAGCCCGGGCAGGCGGATGCTGTGGATCGCGACGTTCCCCTCCTCCCCACCTCGAGTGCCGGCGAGCGTCTCTTTCTCGGGCTTGGGATGGGCGAATGGCTTCTCCTTTCGCCGAGCGGCGAGCCGTTTCGCGGTCGAGAGCGCGGTGCCCGACGGCGCGTCGAGCTTGCCGGCGTGGTGCATCTCGATCACCTCCACCGCGTCGAAATGCGGAGCCGCGATGTCGGCAATGTGCATCATCAGCACGGCGCCGATCGCGAAGTTCGGCGCCACGATTCCGCCGACGCCCTTTTCCTTGCATGCGACCTCGAGCTTGTCTATCCCTTCGCGAGGGATTCCAGTCGTCCCGATGATTGGAGAGGCGCCCGACGCAACGGCCGCGAGCGCATTGTGCAGCGCCTCAGACGGCTGCGTGAAGTCGACCAGAGCCTGAGGTCGCCTCTCGTGCAGGAACGTGGCCAGGTCCTCACCGTGTCCGACGCCGCCGACATATTCGATGCCCGGCTCAGCTTGCAGAGCGGCGGAGAGGATCGAGCCGACCTTGCCGCGGTGACCGGCGACCGCGACTTTGATCGGCTCTCTCAACTACTTACGTTTCTCAGCGTCGGCCGCGACCACCACCGCCGTTTCGGCCGCCACGGTCCCGGCCGCCATAGCCACCTTCACGCGGCGGTGCGGGCGGTGACGCGAGCGCGGCCGCCATGGCCTCCTGGCTGATCTTCTCCTCGATGGGCAGCCCCTTCGAGGTGAGCTCTTCGATCGCCGCCTGGCGGCTCAAGTTGAGCCGGCCCTGGCTGTCGACCTCGACGGCCTTGACCACGATCTCGTCGCCGACGTTGACCACCTCTTCCACCCGCTCGACCCGATGGTCGGTGAGCTTCGAGATGTGGACGAGTCCGTCCTGGTTCGGCAGGACCTCGACGAAAGCGCCGAACGGCATGATGCGGACGACCTTGCCCTTGTAGATCTTGCCCACCTCGACCTCGTCGGTCAGACCCTTGATCCAGTCGATCGCCCTCTTGCCGCCCTCCTGGTCGACCGCGGAGATGTACACGCGACCATCGTCCTCGACGTCGATCTGTGCACCCGTCTCCTCGGTGATCTTGCGAATCATCTTGCCTCCGGGGCCGATGATGTCCCGGATCTTGTCCGGGTTGATGAGGATGGTGGTGATGCGCGGCGCGTAGTCGCTCATCTCGACGCGAGGCTTTGGCAGCACCGCGAGCATCTTGTCGAGAACGAAGAGCCGTGCCTCGCGAGCCTGTTCCAGCGCCTGGGCGAGGATCTCGTGGGTCAGCCCCTTGATCTTGATGTCCATCTGTAGCGCGGTGATGCCGTCGCGGGTGCCGGCGACCTTGAAGTCCATATCCCCAAGGGCATCCTCGACTCCCTGGATGTCGGTCAGCACGGCGTACTTTCCCTCGCGCGTCACGAGCCCCATCGCGATACCGGCGACCGGCGCCTTGATCGGCACGCCCGCATCCATCAGCGCGAGCGTGGAGCCGCAGACCGACGCCATCGACGTCGAGCCGTTGGAGCTCAGGATCTCCGAGACAACGCGGATCGTGTAGGGCCAGTCCTCGACTGGCGGAATCACCGCGAGGAGCGCGCGCTCGGCGAGCGCTCCGTGCCCGATCTCGCGCCGGCCTGGGCCCCGCAGCGGACGGGCTTCGCCCACCGAGAAGGGCGGGAAGTTGTAGTGATGCATGTAGCGCTTGAACTCTTCGGGCGAGAGCCCGTCCAGCTTCTGCTGGTCCTGCATCGAGCCTAGGGTCGCGATCGTCAGCGCCTGTGTCTGACCGCGAGTGAAGAGGCCCGAGCCGTGGGTGCGAGGCAGGACGCCGACTTCGACGGTGATCTGCCGGACGTCCTTCAGGCCGCGACCGTCCACGCGCACGCCTTCCTCGACGACGCGCTGGCGGGCGCGGTCCTTGACCGCCTTGTCGAACAGCTTGCCGATGATGTCCGCGTGCTCGGGGAACCGTTCGCCGAGCTCGACGATAGTCTTCAGCCGGAGGTCGTCGACGCCGTTCTCCCTGGTCTCCTTGTCGGGGCTGTAGAGGACCTGGTCCAGGCGCAGCGCGAGATATTCGCTGACAATTTCGACCATCTGCTCGGGGTACGTCGGCGGCACCCACTCACGCTTTTCGACACCGACCTGCTCCCGCAGCTCGAGCTGCGCAGCGCAGATCTGCTTGATGGCTTCGTGCGCCTTGGCCAGAGCATCGAGCACGATCTGCTCGCTCACGCCCTTCGCGCCGGCCTCGACCATCAGGATGGCGTCGGCGGTGCCGGCCACCACGAGGTCGAGCTCCGATTCACCGATCTGCGACATGGGCGGGTTGACCAGCACCTGGCCGTCGATGTAGCCCATGCGGACCGCCCCGACGGGGCCCTGGAACGGGATATCGGAGATGACCAGCGCGGTCGAGGCGCCGTTGATGCTCAGGATCTTCGGGTCGTTCTCCTGGTCGACCGAAAGCACGGTCGAGACGACCTGGACGTCGAGCCGGAAGCCGTCGGGGAACAGCGGCCGCAGCGGGCGGTCGGTCAGGCGCGAGGCCAGGATCGCCTCCTCGCTTGGCCGCCCTTCGCGGCGCATGAACGCGCCCGGGATCTTGCCCGCCGCGTACAGCTTCTCTTCGTAGTCGCAGGTCAGTGGGAAGAAGTCGATTCCTTCCCTGGGCTCCTTGGACATCACCGCGGTGCTGAGCACCACCGTGTCTCCCTGGCGCAGGATGACCGCGCCGTTCGCCTGCTCGGCCACCCGGCCGGTTTCGATGGATAGTCGCTTTCCCGCGACTTCTACGTTCTTCGTGACAATTGCCACGCCAATACCTCCATATATGTGGGAGGAAACACCCCGGAGGTGCGGATCTGGGTCAGGTTCCTAGCAGCTACCGCTCAGGTTTGGCGTGGCTTTTTCGGCCCGCGGCACCTATGTGAGAGCTTCTAAGAGCTGACCCGCGCTACCAGCGGGGTCCTCCCGAATTGACTTGAACGACTATCTCCTGATCCCGAGCTTGGCGACCAGAGCGCGATAGCGCTCGATGTCGGTGTCCCTCAGGTAGTTCAGCAGACGCCGTTGTTTGCCCACCAGGAGCAGGAGGCCGCGGCGCGAGTGGTGGTCTTTGGCGTGCGTCTTCAGGTGCTCGGTGAGCTCCCGGATGCGTGTCGTGGCCAGCGCGATCTGAACCTCGGGCGATCCCGTGTCTTTCTCTGCGCGCTTGTACTCCGCGATCAGCTTGCCTTTGACTGCTGTCTCTACTGCCAAACTCGCTCCAAAGTATACGGGTGAGTGCAATCTCCCCGTTTAGTGCACATATTCGACGGATCCATCCGACCGTGGATCCGCTCCTGCCCGCCAGTCATTCGGACCGTCGATCACGATCGCGTGGGCGTGGCCGAAGGAGTGGTGACGAGCCGGCATGAGATGGGCCTTGAGAGCGGATCGCGCCAGCTCGCCCGCGCCGGGGTAGTCGGCCTCGACCGCGGTGGTGTGGCCATCGGCCGAGATCCGGATGCGAGGCCGGGCGACGGCTTCGGCCGGCTCGAGACCGTGGTCCACCAGGTTGATGAGCACCTGGGTCTGCAGCTGAGCCTGTCCGTCGCCTCCCATGGATCCAAACGCCGCCCATGGCTTGCCGTTCCTTGACGCCATCGCGGGGATCAGCGTGTGCATGGTGCGCTTTTTCGGCTCGAGCCTG
>VBKD01000022.1 GCA_005888075.1 Chloroflexota bacterium | reverse complement strand
CGATGAAGTAGAACGCCACCAGCAGCACACCCGCCAGGCCGAGCAATCCCAACACCTGCACAGACAGCCACGAATGGTCACGCAGCATGGAAAGCGAGATCAGCAGCGGCGTGAGACCGGCCAGAAGCAACCCCGTGCCCAGCCAGTCGATGTCGCGAAGCCGGGCCTGGGACCGGACCACGGGCAGCTGGGTTGCGACGAGTCCCGCGGCAACGATGCCGAGCGGAATGTTCACGTAGAACGCCCAGCGCCAGCCGGGACCGTCAGTCAAGAAGCCCCCGAGGGAGGGGCCGATGACCGACGAGATGCCGAAGATGGCCCCGAACACGCCACTCATGCGCGCCCTTTGCTCTGGCGGGAACACGTCGGCGAGGACAGCGAACGTCGAAGCAAAGAGAACGCCGCCGAAGATTCCCTGGATGGCTCGGAAGAGCACCAGCTCGACCATGTTTTGAGAGGCTCCGCAAAGGGCCGACGCGGCGATGAACCCGAACATGCCGGCGACCAGGAACGGCTTACGGCCGAACATGTCCCCGAGCTTGCCGGCCACCGGCACGAGCGCGGTCGAGGTGATCAGGTAGGCGATGGTGACCCAGGCGTAGTACTGAAGACCGTGCAGCTCGGCCACGATACGTGGCATCGCGACGCCAACGACCGTCTGGTCGAGGGCGGCCAGCAACAGGGCCATCGATACCCCGAGCGTCGCAAGGATCACCTGGGTTCGAGACGAGCTCTGTGTCATGTCTTTGCTCCTTTCAATGGCTTGGGTCACGCGGCTCAGGCTATTGGCCATTGAGGAACGTTCGCTTCCTAAATAGGATTCAATGTTGAGAACACGATGCTGAGCACCTCGGAGCGCCTGCTGCGGGTTTTGACGCTCCTCGAGTCGCGCCGGGACTGGTCAGGAGCCGAGCTCGCGCAGCGGCTCGAGGTCAGCACACGGACGATCCGCAACGATATGGCTCGGCTTCGCGCGCTGGGCTATCCAGTCGAGGCGGCGCCGGGGGTCGCAGGCGGATACCGCCTCGGCGCCGGCGCTGCGCTGCCGCCACTGCTGCTCGAGGACGACGAAGCGGTGGCCGTGGCCGTCGCCCTGCGCTCATCGACCGGCGGTGGGGTTGCCGCAATCGAGGAGACGTCCGTCCGAGCGCTGGTCAAGCTCGAGCAGGTCCTTCCCGCACGCCTGCGCCGCAGGGTTAACGCATTGCAGGCCTACACGGTGCCGGTTGTCACCTCAGGACCGAAGGTCGAGCCCCAGCTCCTCTCCGCCATCGCCTCCGCGTGTCGCGACTTCGAGGTGCTTCGCATGGACTATCGCAAACACGACGGAACCGAAACCACGCGATCAGTCGAGCCGTACCGGATGGTCCATCACGGCAACCGCTGGTACCTCGTGGCCTGGGACCGGGACCGGAGGGCGTGGCGCACATTCCGTGTCGATCGCCTTCAACTCCGCACACCCAACGGTCCGCACTTCACTCCCCGCGAACCGCCGGCCGCCGACGTGGGTGAGTACGTGAGGCAAAGTGTCCGGTCGGCGCCCTCGGCCTATCGAGCTCTGGTCACGGTGCACGCCCCTGCGGCGGTCATCATTGAGCGCGTACCGCAAGGGGTCGTCGTGGAGCCTGTCGACGACAACACCTGTGTTGTCCACGCAAGCTCGAACACGCTCGAGATGCTGGCTCTTTATCTCGGGATGCTCGACGCGGACTTCATCGTCACCGAGCCGCCCGAGCTGGTGGCCCGTGTGTCCAAACTCGCGGAGCGATATATGAGGGCTACTCGGTGATCTCTCGGCACGCGCCCAGAGGCAAATGCATCTCGACCTCCGCGCCGACCTCGTGTATCACCTCGGGACCTGTCGTCACTCGCATGATCGCGCCGTCCGCCGTCTCGATAACGTAATCCCGCGTCTCTCCGAGATAGGCATGACGCGTAATTCGCCCTTTCAAGCAATGGGTCGCTTCGATAGGTTTGCTGAGAAGCACCTGATGCGGCCGGATGCTGATGGTCTTCCCATTCAGCTGCAGCAAATTCGTGCGTCCGATGAAAGACGCGACAAAGCGTGTGGCAGGCAGCTCGTAGATCTCGTGGGGCTCTCCCACCTGCTCGACCCGCCCCAGGTTCATCACGGCGATGCGATCCGCGACGACCATCGCCTCGGTCTGGTCGTGAGTCACGTAGATCATCGTGATCCCGGTCTCGTCATGGAGACGCCGGATCTCGAATCGCATCTCCTCGCGGAGGTTGGCATCGAGGTTCGACAGAGGCTCGTCGAGCAGCAGGACCTGCGGTTCGACTGCCAGCGCTCGCGCGAGCGCCACCCTTTGCTGCTGTCCGCCTGAGAGCTCGGCCGGGTAGCGATGGGAAAGCTGCCCGAGCTTCACCCGGTCCAGCGTGCGCTGGACGCGCGTTTTGATCTCTGCCCTGGGCAGCTTGCGAACCTCCAGGCCGTAGGCGACGTTCTCGGCCACCGTCTTGTGCGGCCACACCGCGTAGCTCTGGAAGATCAGCGACATGTTGCGCCGCTCGGGCGGCACGACTGAGCGCGCACTCGACAAGAGCCGGTCGCCGACCCGAATCTCACCTGCGTCGGGTTTCAAGAATCCGGCCAGCAGCTGCAATGTGGTGGTCTTGCCGCAACCCGATGGCCCGAGCAGCGCCATGACCTCGCCGTCTTTGACCTCGAGGTCGATGCGGTCGACGGCGACGCTGCCCTCGTATGTCTTGCGGAGCTGCTTGATCGTGATCACGCTGCGCTCCTGATGACCTCGCGGCCGATGAGCCGGTAGGCGACGATGACGATCACGAACGTGATCACCATCATCAGCACGCCCATCGTGGACACCGCTTCAAAGTTGCCCGCGTCCGAAAAGTCGTAGATCACTGTGGTGATCACCTGGGTGTGGGAGGTGTAGAGGAAGACCGAGGCCGAGAGCTCCTTCAAGGCAGGGATGAAAACGAGCAACCAGCTCGTCAGCACTCCACGCCGAAGCAGCGGCACCGTTATGGTCCACAGCGAGCGCAGGGGTCCCGCGCCAAGCGTGCGGGCAGCGTTCTCCAGATCGGTGGTGAGCCCTTGCAAGATGGAGCTGCTGTTGCTGAAGGCGATGGGCAAGAACCGGGTGGCATATGCCGCCACAAGGATGCCCGCCGTGCCGTACAGAAGCAGCGGTGGGTGTGTGTACGCGGCGAAAAAGCCGATCGCGAGCACGATGCCCGGCAGCACGAAGGGAGCCACGGCGAGAAACGCGAATGTCTGGACGCCTGGAAAGAGCTTGCGCACCGCCATGTAGGCGACGGCTGTCGCCACCACGACCGCAAGCGTTGCGGCGACGGCTCCGTACGACAACGAGTGCACGATCGCTTCCCGAGTCGTCCCGTTGACGTTCAGCGCCCAGTCATACCAGTAGAGCGTCAGGTTGCCCGGCGCGAACGGACCGGCCGACCAGTTCTTGGACAGCGAGACCAGAAGCATGGCCGTGTACGGCAGGATGACCGACAGCAGCGGAAGGATGAATGCCAGCCCGAAGAACGGCCACCTCCAGGTTCTCAGCTGCATCCGGCGCCGCACGCCGCCCTTGCCGCCAACAGTGGTGAAACGACGGCGTCCGATGATCCGGCGCTGCACGAGCAACAGGGAGGCGGTGACCAGCAGGAGCGGCATCGCATAAGCGGCCGCGACCTCGACCCGCGGGGGGTAATCGGAAAAGAACAGGTAGAGCTGGGTGGTCATCACCTGCTGCCGAGCCGGGATCAGGAGGAAGGCCGGCGGGCCGAAGAGCTCGAGCGCCTCGAGGAAGCTGAGCAGGAATCCGGACAGGATGGCGGGAAGCGCGAGTGGCAGCGTGACCGACCACATCGTGCGGAAGATTCCCGACCCAAGCGTGGTCGCGGCATCCTCCAGCTCCGAGGGCATCATGTCCAGCGTTGCGCTGACGAAACTGAACGTGTAAGGGATCGAGTAGAGAGCGATCACGAAAATGGCGCCCTGCATCGAGAAGACATTCAGCGGTCCATGCTCGGAATGAAAGAGCGCGACCCAGATCTTGTTGATCCATCCCGAGTTCGGGGCGGCCAGAAAGATCCACCCCTCCGCGCCCAAGAAGGAAGGGGTGACGAAGGCGGCGAGGATCAGCGGCCGGAGGATCGAGCGGCCCGGCAGGTCCGTGCGGCTGACCAGCCAGGCCAGTGCCGTGCCCACGATGGTTGCGATCGCGGCCACCGATATCGCGAGCCTCAGCGAGTTGGCGATGGGCTCGAGGTAGATACGGTGGCTGAATGCTTCGAAGTAGTTCCGCAGCGTCAGGGCCTGAGTGTCCGAGTCCTGGAACGAAGTCAGCACAAGCCACCCGATCGGCACGACCACTAGGAAGCTGAGCGCCGCCAGGCACAGCACGCCCAGGATCAAGGCCGGCTCCAGCCGGAAGCGCGTGAGGTTCAGTGCCGTCCGACCGGGTGCGGCGGGTGCGCCTACCGCCATCTTTTCAAGCGGAGTCTTTCAGATATTGCTGGGCCGCCGCGACTCCCGAACCGAGCGCGACCGAGACGCCCGCCCGCTGCAGCGCCAGCTCCACACCGGCCAGGGTGGCGAGCACCTCGAGCTCACCAAGCCACCCCAGGTGTCCAATCCTGAAAACCTTGCCCTTGAGCGGACCGAGTCCAACACCAAGGGCGATATTCAGGCGTTCATGGCCAATCCTGACGATGCGATCGGCGTCCGCCTGGCCGTCGACGCTCACCGCCGTCAATGAATTTGACGACCTGGCCGGCTCGCGGCAGAGCAATGCGAGGTCCCAGGCCCCCACGGCCCGCCTCGTCGTCTCTGCCAGTCGCGCGTGGCGGACGAAGACGTTCTCGAGGCCTTCCTCGAGAAGCATGCGGAGCGCCTCCCGCATACCGAAGAGCAGCAACGTGGCCGGCGTGTATGGGAAAAACCCCCGAGACATATCGGCGATTACCGGCCGCCAGTCGTAGAAATACCGCGGCATCGTGTTGGTCTCAGACGCGGCGCGAGCCCGCTCGTTCACGCACAACACTGCCGTGCCAGGAGGCAACATCAGCCCTTTTTGCGTGCCTGTCAGCGCAACGTCCACGCGCCAGTCATCAAAACGAAAATCGATGCTCCCAAGCGAGCTGACCGTGTCGACCAGCAGGAGTGGGTCGTGGCCGCTCGCGTCGATGGCCCCTCGCACGGCGGCAACGTCAGTGGTGACGCCGGTCGAGGTTTCGTTGTGGACGATCATCACCGCGCGGTGCTCGCCGCGAAGGCTTGATTGAACATCGTCCGCGCCAACTGCGTCGCCCCAACGCAGCTGGACCTCATCCACCACGAGTCCGTGGGCGCGCGCGACCTCTGCCCACAGCCGCGCGAAGTGCCCATTCTGGAAGCTGAGCACTCGGTCGCCTGGACTCAGCGTGTTGACCAATGCGGCCTCCCACCCGCCAGTCCCGCTGCCCGGAAACAGGACCGGTTCGGACCGGTCTGTCTTGAAGACAGCACGCAGGTTCTCGCGAAGCTCCCCGACGAGCGCCGGCATCTCCGGACCACGGTGATCCGGCACGGGGCGATCCATCGCGCGCAGCACCCGGTCCGGGACGTTGGTCGGTCCCGGGATCTGAAGGAAGTGGCGGCCGGTCAGAAAGTGCTCGGTGTGCGGATCAGACACCCATGATCTCGCGCCACTTCGTCTTGACCTCGGAAAGCTGGCCGGTCAGCTGGTCCACCGATACGCGGACGGTCTTCAGCTTCGCCAGGTCCATCCCCGTCGGGCCCTGAACGTCCGTCCGGACAGGTGTCTGGAAGGTGTCGGTCAGAACCTGCGAGAACTCCTTCGAATAGGTGAAGTTCTGGAACAGCCTCGCGGCATTCGGATGGGGCGCGTTCTTCAGCACCGCCTGCGGCTGGACGACCAGCACGGTGAAATCACTGGGATAGCGCGCGTCGACGGGGTCGCCCTTTGCTTTGCGCCCGAGCGTGACCGAGGCCGCCCCGGCGCCAACCTGGCGCTCGCCCGCCGCTAGGTCGGTGAGCGTGTCGTTGATCGACTTGCCGATCTTCGGGTTGAGCTTGGCCATGTCCTGGAAATAGCTCCAGCCGTACTTGTTGGTGGTGGCGAGCACCCAGTTCAGGACCTGGCCGGAGAACCCCGGATGGCCGAGGGTGATCTTGCCCGCCCACTTGCTGTTGTTCATATCGGGCCAGATTTGCGGCGGGTCGGTGACCAGCTTGGTGTTGTAGTTGACGATGATGAGCGCCAGCG
>VBKD01000021.1 GCA_005888075.1 Chloroflexota bacterium | reverse complement strand
CTACAGGCTCCGCGAATCGCCGGGCCTCGCCATCGCGGTCGGCATCGTCGGATCGCTGCTCATCGCGCCATACCTCCATGGCGCCGATCTCTGCCTGCTCGCGGCGGCTGGATGGATGGTCTGGCAGGAACGGACGACATTGCCCTGGCGTGTCGCGCTGGGGGCCGCCTGGGTGCTGGCCAGCCCCTTCCTCTACTTGTATGGCCGTTCTCCGTCGTTAAATCGATGGCCCTGGTTTGAGCTCGCCCTGCTCATTGCGCTCTTCATCTCTACATGGCGCCCGTTAACAGGCCGGGCTGACTTGAGGACACAAGCCCCCGCATAATCAGGTCGCCCGCTCCACTCTGGGAGACCTGTTGCCACTCGACATTCATGAAATAGACGGACCACTGCGGGTGCTCGCCGGCCCCGGCACTGGAAAGACGCACCTGCTCGTCGATCTGTACGAGCAAGCTGTGCGTGAGCGCGTCGCTGGGCGCGAGCACATCCTCGTGCTCACGTTCTCCGCCGGCGCGGCGGATGAGATCGCTCGCAGGATCGACCATCGCCTCAACGACGAGTACGGGGAGGTGTGGATCTCCACGTTCCACAGCTTCTGCGCGCGGCTCCTGCGCGACGCCTCCGCCGATCGCGAGCAGCTGCTGATCAACGGCTTCCAGGAATGGTTTGTCATGCGGCGTGTCCTGGCGGAGCTCGAACCCGGTCTGCTGGGGCCGCTGGACGGCGTGCGGAGATCAGATGCTTTCGCGCACGACCTGCTCTCGTTCGTCGGGCTGATGAAACAGAACCTCGTGCACCCGTCGGCATTGATGCTCGCCGCAGAGGCGTCCGCCAGTGAACGGCTGCGTGTGCTCGCCGCCGCGTACCAGGCCTATCAACGCAGGCTTCAGCAAACCAACCTCATCGACTTCCGCGACCTCATCTCCGGCGCCATCGAGCTGCTGCAGTCGAACGCTCACTTGCTTGAACGCATCCGATCGAAGTTCCGCTTCGTGCTGGTCGACGAGTTTCAGGACGTGGATCCCGCGCAGTTCGAGCTCCTGCGATTGATCGCGCCGCCTGAGTCGCGCCCACGACTGGTCGCGGTGGGCGATCCCGACCAGTCGATCTACGGCTTCCGCGGCACCGTCCCCCGCCTGCTGAGCCACGATTTCGTCGCCGCCTACGGGGCCGCCACGCACCAGCTGGACGTGTGCCGTCGCTGCTCACAAGAAGCCCTCGACGCCGGCGAACGACTCCTCGAATCCACCCAACAAGGCCGAACCCCACGCCACCTCCGAGGTGAGAGGGATCCAGCAACCCCAGCAGTCGTGATCGCCAGAGAGAGCGACCCTGTCGACGAGGCCTTCTTCGTCGCCCGCGAGATCAAGCGAATCCAGTCGGAATCTCCGGACCTACGCCACCGCGACTTCGCGATCATCCTGCGCAGCACCACTGCACTTGGCGCCCCATTCGAAGAGGCGCTCCGCGCGCTCGGCCTGCCCTATGAGGTCCGCGGCTCCGGAGCCATGGCGCGAAACGAGGTGGTCCGCTTCCTCATCGGCTATCTCGAATCGCTGCGCCGGCCCGACGACTCAGACGCCTTCGACAGTGCGCTCGCATCGAGCCTCGGCGGCGTCGGTCCGCGGACGGTGAGCCGGCTGCGCGCCCACGCGCGCGAGAGGGCGCGGCCTCTCCTTCGCGTCGTGCGCCGGCTGATGTACGTCATAGCCGCCGGCAACCCTCAGCGGTATCCGCTGCCATGGGGCGGCGAGATGCCTGCGGATCCACCCAGCAGTCCCGACTACATGCCGTACCTAACCGAGGAGGAGCTCGACAGCCTCCACGCCGCGATGGTCGCTCGCCACCGCCTGCTGTCCCGCGCGGCCTCGCTCCCCCTGGCCAGCCTCGCCTATTCGGTGCTCATCGAGGACGGCGCGATGCGCAGGCTCCTCGACCTCGAGCTGCCCGCGGAGCAGCGCGCCGAGGCAATCGCGGACCTTCGCGCCGCGATCCGCGGCCTCGAAGACATCGAGGCGGTGCACGAGAAGCTCTACGGCGTCAAGCCTCTGCTCTCTGACATCACCGGCTCGCTCGAGACACTGCTGGCCGGCGCCGCCGACGACAGCGAGGCGGCGGTCGGCCGCCGGGACGCGGTGCAGGTCATGACCGTTCACCAGGCCAAGGGTCTCGAGTTCGAGGTGGTGTTCTGCTCCGGATTCGCCCACGGCCTGTTTCCGCTGGACGCCCGCCCCCACCCGCTGCTCGACGCCGATGACAGGGCGTGGCTCGAGAGCTTCCGGGTCGGCTTCGCGCCATCCTGGCCCTCGGACCCTGACGGCCATCTCGCCGAGGAAGCGCGACTTGCTTTCGTCGCGATGACCCGCGCGCGCCGACGCCTGTACATGACCTTTGCCGACGCCTATCTGCGTCAGGCGGGACCGTCGGTGTTTCTCGACATGGCCGCGCCCGAGGCCGAGTGGCGCGAGCTCACACGGACTTCCGCGCGTCTCGAGCCAGGCGATGTGCTGGTGCCGCGTGAGGCAGAGGTGCTGATCGCCTCCCATCCTTCAGGCCTGACCCAGCAGCTCCTTGCGCGTGTGGAGAGCATCGGTCTCGACGTCGCGTTCTTGACCGATCGCGAATCGGGCGAGCCGTTCGAGCCTTACGGCGAAGGACGGAATCCGGCGGACGTGCAGATCGATCACTTCAGCCCGACGACGCTCAACGACTACCTCAAGTGCCCGCGACTCTACTGGTACAACAACCACCCGGGACTGGTCGACGAGCCACGCTCGGTGGCGATGGAGCGCGGAGGCTTCCTGCACGAGGTCCTCGAGGACTTTCACGCCGCCGAAAGGGAGACGGAGTGGCGTCCGCTCGAATCAGAACAACAACGCGCGTGGCTCGAGGCGGCCCTCCAACGTCATCTCGAGGGATACCTCTCGCGTATGGAGGGCGTGCTCGACCGCAAGCGCGAGGAGAAGCAGGTCCGCTCGCTGTTGGGCAACTACATCCGCTTCGTCACAGGCATGCAGCTCATCAGGCGGCTGCGCACGGTCGCCATCGAGAAGCGGTTCCATCTCGAGCTCGACGGCGTCGAGATCGTCGGCAAGATCGACCGCGTCAACGATGTGGGCGACGGAGAGGTCGAGGTCGTCGACTACAAGACAGGCTCGGGCAAGTCGATGCGCGTGGCCTACGAGAACTATTTCGGGCCTGAGCTCAGCGACGTGCAGCTGGCGCTCTATTACCTCGCGTGCAAAGATGGCGTCGACGACGAGGGGAAGCCGCTTGGCTTTCAGCCGCGTTTCCTCTCGCTGTGGTATCCGAAGGATTGGATCTGGGGTGGCATGCGGCAGGACCTCTTCAGCGTGGGCCGCCCGGCCGGCCTCAAGGACTACCGCGAGAGGCTTCTCACCGAAGAGGACCTCGTGCGCAGCCGCACGGTCGTGCTGAACGCGATCGAGCGCATCAAGGCCGGGCATTTCGAGCCGGCGCCACGCGAGCTGGCCGGCACGTGCATCACGCGGTTCGGCACGTGCCCGCACGCGGTGGTCTGCCCCTACGGAGGATCGCCTCCCGAATGAGCGCAACGAGTCTCGGGCCACGTCAAACGCTCAGCACCGAGCAGGCCGCCGCCGCGCATGGCGGACCGGACGGCGCCTTTCTCATCGCCGCCGGCCCAGGCACCGGCAAGACCTTCACGGCGACCGAGCGGTTCTGCTGGCTGGTCGATCAAGGCGTGCCGGAGGATCACATCCTCGCCGTCACCTTCAGCGAACGCGCCGCCGAAGAGCTGAGGCTGCGGATCACCAACGAGCTGTCAGCACGGCGACACGATCTCGGTCCGCAAATGCTCGACAGCGCGTGGATCGGCACATTCCACGGCACGTGCGCCCGCCTGCTCGACGAGTCTGCCTACCTGGTCGGCGCGCCTCGAGAGATGCGCGTGCTCGACGAAACCGGCCAGCGTCTTTTCGAGCAAGAGCTCATGGCGCGGCTGCGCAGCGGCGCGACGGCGCCGTTCGATCCCGACTCGTTCGTCGCGCTGTCGGTCGAAGACCTCGACGACCTTCTGCGCTCAGGTCTTCGCTTCCTGCTGAAGCTGAAAGGCCGCGGCATCACGCCGTCGCGATTCAAGGAGCGTGCCCTGGAGCTGCAGGTTCCTTCTCCTCCTCCGAAAGAGAGGAGTGGGCAAAGTGGATCGGATCCCGCCCAGGCCGAAAGAGAGGCGATCGAGGTCCTGTTCACGATCTACCAGGCATACGAGGACGCGCTTCATGCGCAGGGCCTGCGCGATTTCGACGACCTGATCCTCGAGGTCATCGACGCGCTGCAGCGTGTGCCTGAGTTCCGGCGTCGCTGTCGTGAGCGCTTCCGCTACCTGCTCGTGGACGAGTTTCAGGACACCAACCGCATCCAGCTCGAGCTCATCCGTCTCCTCGCCGCCGACAACTTCGGCAACGTCACCGTGGTCGGTGACGCGAAGCAATCCATCTATGGCTGGCGCGACGCGGAGATCGAGAACATCCGCAGCCGTTTTCCGGGACAGCGCCTGCCCCTCACCCACAACCGCCGCTCGTACCAGGGCATCCTCGACTGCGCCACCAATTTCATAAGGCGCGACCCGGACTTCGACTCCGAACCGGAGCTCGTCGCCCTCCGCGGTACTGGAGATGCATCCCCCGTCACCGTCGTCATGGCCCCGGACTCACGCAGCGAAGCGCGAACAATGGCCGAGACCATCCGCCGCCTGCACGTCAGCGGCAGGCCGTTCCGCGACATCGCGATCCTCGCCCACTCCGTGCGCATGCTGCCCCGCGAGTTCGAGGATGAGCTGCGCCGCCAGGGCATTCCTTACGTGACGAGCGGCGGGTCCGGATTCTTCGACCGCCAGGAGATCAAGGACGTGCTGGCGCTGCTTCGACTGACGGAAAACCCGATGGACGACGGCGCGCTGGTCCGCATCCTGCAGGGCCCCATCGTGCGCCTGCCCGACAGCGGGATGTACCGCCTCGCCTCCCGCCGCTTCGGGCGGTCCGGCATGCGACTCCGCGACTGCTTCGACGAAGCCATGCGCGAGGGATTTCCCGAGATGGAGCCCAAGGTCGCGGCGCAGGCGCGGCATCTCGTCGAGCTGACCGACCGCATCGGCCGGCTGCGAGACGCTTTGACCGTGGCCGATATCCTCAACCGGCTGCTCGAGGAGAGCGGCTACCTGCGGTGGGCCGAGCTGCGGGCCCAGCGCGACGGCAGCCCGCGCGCGCTCTTGAATCTGCGCAAGGTGTTTCAGCTGGCCGGCCGCTTCGAGCGCGATCTCGCCCTGGCCGGGATCGGTGACTTCGTCCGGCACCTCGACCAGGTCATCGACGCCGAGCTGCCGGTCGGCGAGGCGGCCGAGGAATCGTCCGAAGCGGAGGCAGTCTCCCTGCTGACCATCCACGCGGCCAAGGGTCTGGAGTTCCCGGTCGTCTTCCTCGTCAACCTGCGACCGCCGCGTCCGCGGGACACCGAGCGCCTTTTTTTCGAC
>VBKD01000020.1 GCA_005888075.1 Chloroflexota bacterium | reverse complement strand
TGTCGCCCCAATAGATCGGTCGTTCGAAGGTCAGCTGGGACTCGGAGTGAAATGACCCGAGGCCAGGCCAGCCGAACTGGATTCCTGAAAAGCACCCGATGACGAACGATGGCGGTGCGACAGGCGCGCCAAAAGGAGATTTCTTTCCGTAGTCGGCGTCCGTCCACAGTGGATTGATGTCACCGATGCCCCCGGCAAACTTGGCAATTGCAATTCGTGACGCGTAGTCGTTGTTGATCGAATGGTCGATGCGTAGGCTCACTCCAATCTTCTGCCGCATCGCGGCGAGCATTTGCTCGTCGAGCTCGGCCTGGGGCATGAGGGCCACCGCTTCGTCTCCCACCCCAATACTCTAGCACACAATTGTCTAGTACTAGAGTATTATTTTGGATGTGCGGGCGCAGACCTTCGCGTGGGGAACCGAGGTAAGGCGGGGCGACGGGCCGATCCCGTTCCTTCAGTACTCGCCTCGGCGCCATCACGTGTCCGAATTCATCGAGGACGCCGAGCGCTGGCGTGACCGTGTCCATCTCGTCCAGGGCAGTCGCCGGCTCACATTTGGCAAAGTGTTCGAGGCGTGGATTCGCGCCGGAGCGCTCCTGGCCCTGGGCAACGGATGGTGGAGCCGGCGCGAGACCGAGCACGCGATCAACCTGCTCCAGCCGTCGATCGTGATCGCGGATGAGAAACGCCGGGAGCTGCTCCCAGAAGACCAGCGGCACGTGGTTGATGTGGATGCGATTCGCAAGTGGACTGAGTCGGCCCCTCCGGCCGGCGTCCCCACCCGGGCCGCGAGCGGCCCGACCTCCCCAGTAAATGGGGAGGAGAACGACCCCGCGGTTATCGTCTTCACCGCGGGCACCACGGGCGACCCGAAAGCCGCAGTCCTCGCGCACCGCTCGGTGATCGCCAACCTACACAGCCTTTTGCTCGTATCCGGCCGCCTGCCGCAGCAGCTCGACCCCGCCAAGCTCGGAGCTGTGATCCTGCAGAGCGGGCCGATGTTCCACATCGGCGGCATTCAGGCCCTCCTGCTGGCGATGCTGTGCGGGCACACGGTTGTCTTCCTCGAGGGCCGATTCGATGCGGGCCAGGTGCTCGATGTGATCGAGCGTGAGCGGGTGACCGTGTGGGGCGCTGTGCCCACAATGGCCTCTCGCGTCCTCGATCATCCCTCGCTGCCCAGTCGTGACCTGAGCGGCGTTCGCTCGATCTCTCTCGGCGGCGCTGCGGTGCAGCCGGAGCTGACGGCACGGCTTCGGCTCGCGTTCACCGGCGCGGGTCGCGGGCTCTCGACGATCTATGGAATGACCGAAACGGGTGGAACGGTCGCCTCCGCTTCGGGCGAGCTCATGGCTGAGCATCCGAGGACATCGGGCAAACCGACGCCGGTGAGCGAGATCCGAATCGGCTCGCCGGACGCAGAGGGCGCCGGCGAGATCCTTGTTCGCACTCCCGGGCAGATGCTTGGTTACTGGGGCCACGCCGATGCCGGCATCATCGATACGGACGGTTGGGTGCACACAGGCGACCTCGGCCGGTTCGAGGACGGGTTGCTCTATGTCACCGGCCGCTCGAAGGACATCATCATCCGGGGCGGCGAGAACATCGCGAGCGCCCACGTCGAGTCGGCGCTGTTGCGACACCCGGCGGTGCGCAACGTGGCCGTCGTGGCTCGCCCGGATCCCGACCTGGGGGAACGGGTGGGAGCCGCCATTCAGCTCGACCCGGCGGAGCTTCTTTCGGCCGAAATGCTTGCCGAATTCGCCCGGACCCAGCTGCCCAACCACGAAGTTCCCACCGATTGGTGGATTCTCACTGACGAGCTGCCCATGACCGACGCGGGCAAGGTCGACAAGCGAAAGCTGAACGCTAGCTGGCCTTCGTAACCCGAAGCATCAGTTCGCGGGCGATCACGCGTTTCTGGATCTCGGCCGTCCCGTCCGCGATGAGGTAAGCCATGACGTCACGCAATCGCTGCTGCAATGGGAGCTCGGCCGAGTAGCCAAGATGGCCGTGGATCTTCATCGCGGCCTCGATGGCGTCCTTGGCGACGACCGGAGGCCACCACTTGCTCATCGACGCGACATCAGTGTGTGGCTGCCCGGTGGCGCGGAGCCACAAGGCCCGGTAACAGAGCCACCGCGCGGCCTCCATGTACGTGGCGTGCTCCGCAAGCGGGAATGAGACCCCCTGGAATTTGGCTATCGGCTGCCCGAACGCTTCGCGGTGATTGGCGAACCTCACCGCTTCATCAAGACTCGCTTGGGCAGCGCCCAGGCACAGGAGGCCCAGAGCGGGCCGGCTGAAATCGAAGTGGTGCATCACGTTGGCGAACCCACTTCCCTCTTCTCCAATCAACAAATCCTTCGACACGAAAACATCGTCGAAGTTGAGCGAACCCCAACCCAGTGGCAGGCATCCCATACCAAGTATTGGTGCGCGGGACACGCCCTTTGCGTCGAGAGGTACAACGAAGCAGCTGACGCCTTGTGACCGCGAGGATCCCGGCGCCCGCGCATAGACCAGCGCAGCCGCAGCGTTCATCGCCCACGAGATGGCGGTCTTCTCACCCCTCAGTCGCCATCCGCCGTTTGCGGGCTCGGCGAGCGTTTGCAATGCGGCAGCGTCAGAGCCGGAGTCTGGCTCGGTAAGCGCGATCGCGACCGTGCATTCACCTTTGATCAATGGCGCGAGGTACTGCTGCCGGACGGATTCCGATCCAAGCGCAAGCTGGGAGCCGACGAGGCCGATCTGCACCGGCGCGGAAGCGACGTTCACATCTCCGTAGGCCAGCGTCTCGGCCGCGAGTCCCAGCAAGACCGGGTCGTCGACGCCGGTCCCTCCATATTGCTCGGGAAGACCGATTCCAAGGACTCCCATCGAGCCGAGCTCGCGGTGCACGTCCCAGGGAAAGTCCGTCCGCGACGCTCGCTCGCGGTATCCACGCGCGAGCTCCTCGTGCGCAAAACGCGCGAGGGTTAGGCGGAACTCTTCCTGCTCGTCGGTGAAGGCAAACGAGATCAATTCGATCGGGTGTTGCGGATCGATTCCACGAACATCTTCAGCTCGTCGCCAAGGTGCCTGGGAACGATCGCTCCGTCGAGATTGAAGATTGCGTCGAGTCGATCCCTCACACATTCAGCCGAGAGATCGGGCTCAGTGATTCCTCGCGTCACCGAGGTCACCACCGCGGACACGCGCCCACCGCCCACGGACAAGACCTGGCCGCTGATCTTGCACTCGCGGTGGCTCAGGTATGCGACCACCGGCGAGACCTGTTCGGGTGCGAGCAGCTCACCGTTCTCGCCGAGGAGGTCCTGCGTCATCCTGGTCGACGCCATCGGCGAGATTGCGTTGACGGCAATGCCCACTTTCCGGCCTTCAACCGCGAGCGAGCGGGTCAGCCCGACCAGGCCGGCTTTCGCCGCGCCGTAGTTCGCCTGGCCGAAGTTGCCGAAGAGGCCTGAAGCCGATGTCGTGTTGACGACCCTGCCGTAACCGGCGGTGCGCATATGACGCCAGGCCGGGATAGTGATGTTGAACGCACCTGTGAGGTGGACGAGGAGCACCGGCTCCACCAGGTCGGGAGTGAGGTTGTGAAACGCCTTGTCGCGCAGGATGCCGGCGTTATTGACCACGATCGAAAGGCTGCCGAACTCATCGAGCGCCTGCTGGACGATGCGCTCGCCTCCCTCAGCGGTGGCGACGTTGTCGTGGTTGGCAACCGCCTTGCCTCCGGCCGCCCGGATCTCCTCGACCACCCGCGCGGCCGGATCGGTGTCACCGGCGAGGTCGTTGACCACGACCCGCGCGCCGCGACGAGCCAGCTCCAGGGCGTGGCAGCGGCCCAAGCCGCGACCGGCACCGGTGACTATCGCAACGTCGCCGTCGAATCTCAGTGGCGCGGTTCTGGTTGCCACCTCAGACCATCGTGAATCCGCCGCTGACGCTCAGGACCTGGCCCGTGATCCATGAGCACAGGGGCGACGAGAAAAACAGGACGGCGTTGGCGATGTCTTGGGGTTCGCCGATACGTCCCAATGGATAGGCTCGCGCGAGCTTCTCCGCGCCGCCGGCCGCCTCAATGAAGCCCGATCCACCGGGCGTCGAGGTGGTGCCCGGCGAGACGCCGTTCACCATCACGCCTTGACCACCGACCTCTTTGGCGATGCTCTTGGTCAGTCCGATCAAGCCCGCCTTGGCCGCGGCATACACGCTCATGAAGCGTTCGCCCGTACGGCCTGAATCCGAGATGGTGTTGATGATGCGGCCGCGTCGCTCGACCACATCGGGCAGAGCCGCACGCGTCACGTTGATGGTGCCGACGAGGGTGACGCCAATCACCCGCTCGACATCTGCAGGCGTGGTGTCTTTGAATTCTTTGACGACCCAGGCCGCCGCGTTGTTCACGAGGATGGAGATCGTCCCAAGCTCCGCGTGAAGCTTCGCGATGGCTGCCTCGACGGAGGTCGGGTCGGCGATATCCATCTGCAGAGGCACCGACTTGCCACCCGAGTCGCAGATGGCTTTCGCCACGCGGGCTGCCGACTCTTGAGAGAGATCTGCGACACCGACGGCAGCGCCGGCTCGCGCCAGCGTGGTGGCGATCGCCTCTCCTATTCCGCTGCCACCGCCGGTGACGAGGGCTACGTCGCCGGACAGATCAATCGCGATGCTCATCGGATCAGTGCGTCCGTGCGTGCTTGGCGAAATCCGGATCGCGTTTCTCTGCGAACGCGGCGGCGCCCTCTTTGGCCTCGTCGGTCTGCAGAAAAACGTTGAGACCGTCTTCCGACAGGAGCGAGAGACCACCCTGGTGGTCGGTGTCGGCGTTGAAGGAGTGCTTCAGGAAACGCAGTGCGGTCGGGCTGTAGCGGGCGATGGTCCGGCCCCACTCGACCGCGGCTTCACGGAGCTGTTCTCCAGGCACGACCTTGTTGACGAGTCCCCAGCGCTCTGCATCTGTTGCTGAGTACTGATCGAGCAGGAACCAGATCTCGCGCGCCCGCTTCTCGCCGACAACTCGAGCGAGGTATGCCGACCCGAAGCCGCCATCAAACGACCCCACTCGCGGGCCGGCCTGACCGAACTTCGCGTGCTCGGCTGCGATGGAAAGGTCGCACAGCACGTGCAGGACGTGACCGCCCCCGATGGCGAGGCCGTTGACCGCCGCAATCACCGGCTTTGGCACGTCCCGAATCAGCCGGTGGAAATACGTGACCTCGAACAGGCCGTTTGACGTCGGCCCGTAGTCGCCCGTTTCGTTTCTCTGCTTGACGTCGCCGCCGACGCAGAACGCGCGGTCGCCCTGCCCGGTGAGAACGATCGCCCGAACTCCGTCATCTGCCCAGGCCCGTTTGAACGCGTGAATGAGCTCCTCGATTGTCTTGGCGCGAAACGCGTTGAGCCTGCTCGGCCGGTTGATGGTGACGATCGCGACCGGACCGTCGACTTCATAAAGGAGGTCTTCGTAGTTCATCAGCTCGCACGCTCCAGCAGAGTTCCGGTTCCAAGTCCTCCGCCGCAGCACATCGTGACCAGCGCGTAGCGGCCCGCCGTTCGCTGCAGCTCGTGAACCGCCTTGGTGATGAGGACAGCCCCAGTCGCGCCCAGAGGGTGGCCGAGTGCGATCGCGCCGCCATTGGGATTGACGCGGCGCATATCGGCGTCGACCACATCGGCCCACGAGAGCACGATGGAGGCGAAAGCCTCGTTGATCTCGACCAAATCGATATCACCCATGGCCAGGTGGTTTCGGCGCAAGAGCGGCGGCGTGACCTCGTGCGGGCCGGTGAGCATGGTCACCGGGTCGACGCCGATGAGCATCGAGTCGACGACCACTGCTTGTGGCTTGACGCCGTGCTCCACGGCCCACCGCTCGCTGGCGAGGAGAACGGCGGCCGCCCCGTCTGAGATCTGCGACGCGGTGCCCGCGGTGTGGATACCGTCAGGGACCACAGCCTTCAGGTTCGAGAGCGCCTCGAGGCTGGTCTCACGAAGGCCTTCATCCTTGGCAACCGTTTCGACAGGTACGACCTGTCCCTCAAAGTGCCCTTCGGCCCACGCGGCCTTCGCTCGCTGCTGCGACAGCAGGCCGAACTCGTCCGCACGCTCGCGGGTCACATCCCACTTGGCCGCGATTGCTTCGGCGGCCTGGAACTGGTTGAGAAAGCGGTATCGCTCGAGGTACTCGGGGGTGACCGGCCGGCCGAAGCCGAGCTCTTTCTTGTAGTTGGACCCGATCGGGATGCGGCTCATCGACTCGACGCCGCTCGCCACGACCACCTCAGCCAGACCGCCGCGAATCAAGCCGGCTGCGAGAGTGAATGCTTGCTGGGATGAGCCGCACTGCGCGTCGACGGTCGTAGCCCCGACTTGTTCGTAAAGGCCGGCGCTGAGCCACGCGGTGCGTCCGATGTTGAATGACTGCTCCCCCACCTCGGTGACGCAGCCTGTGATGACCTGCTGGACCTGATTCCCATCCACCTGCGTGCGCCGAAGGAGCTCGCTGAGGACTCTGGCCAGAAGCGTTGCCGGATGAACCGCGCTGAGCCCGCCGTCGCGGCGGCCGACGGGTGTCCTGACCGCGTCAACCACCACCACTTGCTCCATTACTCAATAATAGAGTACTAG
>VBKD01000019.1 GCA_005888075.1 Chloroflexota bacterium | reverse complement strand
CCGGCTCAGCCGCATCCCGTCTCACGATCAAGCCCAGCCTTCAGCAAGGTCCGAGGTCGCAGCTCCTGATCTCGACCAAGCCGCGACCGAGCGGGCAGCGTCCTCTCAGCGAGGTCGAGCTCGACGAGGATGAGGTGCTCATCGACGGGTTCGATGCCACCCTGGCGGGCGAAAGGGTGCGGATTACGGCCGTGCTCGAGCGCACGTGCGTTTATCTCGACAGAGTTGGTGATCGACGCCTGGCCCGCAAAGAAAACCTGCTGGTCGAGGCCGACAAGCTACCGATCCGGCGCCGCGGCACCGGCTGACGCCGCGACACACAACCGCGACCTAAACCGTCTCCTTTAAGCTGACCGCGATGATCGAAGAACCGAAGATCAACCGCAACCTGGCCCTCGAGCTGTTGCGCGTGACCGAGGCGGGAGCACTGGCGGCCGCTCCCCTGCAGGGACGCGGCAACAAGCAAGCTGCGGACGGTCGCGCGGTCGAAGCCATCCGCGAGTCGCTGGCTTCGGTGGACATGAAGGGCACCGTGGTGATCGGCGAAGGGGAAAAGGACGAGGCTCCGATGCTCTATTTCGGAGAGGAGATCGGCAACGGTCTGGGACCGGAGGTCGACGTTGCCGTCGATCCGATCGAAGGAACCAGCCTGACGGCGTCGGGTCTTCCGGGCTCCATTTCCGTGGTGGCGCTGGCGGAGCGCGGCACGATGTTCACGACCCACGTCCATTACATGCAGAAGCTGGTTGTCGGTCGCAAGGCGCGAGGCGTGATCGACCTGGAGATGCCCGTGGAGTGGAACCTCAGGAGGATCGCCAAAGCCGAGGGGCTCCCGGTGCAGGAGCTGACAGTCGTAGTTCTCGAGCGCGATCGGAACAAGGAGATCATCGCCCAGATCCGCGAGGTCGGTGCGCGAATCAAGCTGATCAGCGCAGGTGACGTTGCGGGCGCCCTGGAAGCCTCGCTCGAGACGAGGTCTGGGATCCACTGCATGCTTGGGTCGGGCGGCGCGACCGAGGGCGTGCTTGCCGCCTGCGCGATCAAGACCATGGGCGGCGACATGCAGGCAAAGCTCTTTTTCCGCGACGACAAAGAACGGGATATGGCGATCAAGGAAGGCCACAAGCCCGACAAGGTGCTTTGCATCGACGACCTCTGCTCGGGCAAGGACGCCTTCATCGCAGCTACGGGGATCACCTCGGGTGAGCTCCTGAAGGGCGTCCGCTACGAAGACGTCTACGCCTACACGCAGTCGATGGTTCTTCGGTCGGCGTCGGGCACGATGCGCATCGTCGACGCGTATCACCCCATCGACAAGCTGCGGGCCAAGGGGCTGCTGCCCGAACAGGTCCGAATCCGCTGAGCGCTTCGGAGGCCGGGCAGTTCCTGACGGCTGCCGGGAAGATGCTGGGTCCGGCTCAGTGGGAGTGGATCGCGATCGCGAGGATGCTTTCCCGACGGCGCCCATCGACGGCCGGGCTGGAGGAGGCCCTCGAGGGCTCCTTGACGAGCGCGGACCAGGCGATGGTCAACGCGTTCACCTCCGGGTTCCGGGTGGCGCAGGCGAAGCTGGCCATCGAAAAATGTCTGCCAGGCGATCCGAACGCCGCCGCCGCGGCGTTGGAGTCGGCGCAGATCGTCGCCCTGGCCATCCTGGTGCGCGAAGACATGCCTCCCGCCCAGTTCGAGGCCCTGTATCGGCCGTTCGCCACGGTGCTGCCGGGTCCCGGCTTCCAGCCGGCCGCTCCGATCGATCGCCAGCTCGCCGCCCTAATCAAGGCCCTCCCCAGCCTGTCCGGGCCGGTGGAAGCGGAGGTGGCCGCGGTCGCCAAGGCCCTCAGCGAGCCTCCGAAGGCGCCGGCGTCCGCAGCGGCCGGGCCCGCCATCACGGCGCCTCCCGCCGGCCTCGAGCCGGCCACCACCTACAGCGCCGCCTGGAAGCTGGTGATCGCGACCGTCAGCCAGGTCGGTCGGACCCAGGCGTTCCGGGCTACCCAGAACAGCGCGGAGCAGGCCGCCCCGCACGACGGCCTGGGCATCGTCGGCTTCGCGGGGGTGGCCGCGGGCGCGATCTTCATGCGAGACGTTGTGCCGATCGAGAAGGTGCTCGTCCTGTACGAGCCCTTCGCGGCGGCCCTTCCTTACGAACAGCTTCAGTAGAGGATGAACAGCTAGGCGGTCCTGACTCCGGAGGCCTTCTCCAGGCCCAACTCTTCGATCGCGACCTCGCGCATCTTGAACTTCTGGACCTTGCCGGTCACGGTCATCGGAAAGGCGTCTGTGAACTTCCAATGCCGTGGGATCTTGTAGCCGGCGATCTTGCCCTTGCACCATGACGCGAGCTCTTCGCCATCGACGCGGGACCCCTCACGGAGCTTGACCCAGGCCATGACCTCTTCGCCGTACTTTTCTGACGGGACCCCGATGACCTGCACGTCTGCGATGTCGGGGTGGGTGTACAGGAACTCTTCGACCTCGCGTGGATAGATGTTTTCGCCGCCTCGGATGATCATGTCCTTGATCCGGCCGACGATGTTGATGTACCCGTCCTCGCCCATCGTGGCCAGATCTCCCGTGTGCATCCATCGCGCCTGGTCGATGGCTTCGCGAGTCGCCTCTTCGTTGTTCCAGTAGCCGACCATCACACTGTATCCGCGAGTGCAGAGCTCGCCTGTGGCGGCGCGTGGCACCACCGCGCCCGTCGCCGGATCGATGATCTTGATCTCGACGTGCGGGTGGACTCGTCCAACAGTCGAGACTCGTCGATCGAGAGGGTCGTCCGTGGTGCATTGGGTGGAAACCGGCGACGTCTCGGTCATCCCGAACGCGATGGTCATCTCCGGGCTGTGCATCTGGGTGAGCACCTTCCGCATGACCTCGACCGGGCATGGTGAGCCGGCCATGATGCCGGTTCGAAGTGAGGTGAAGTCGAATTCCGCAAAACGCGGGTGCTCCAGCTCAGCGATGAACATCGTCGGCACGCCATAGAGGGACGTGCAGCGCTCCTCCTGCACCGTGCGCATCGTGAGCACCGGGTCGAACGCCTCCGCCGGGATCACCATCGTCGATCCGTGGGTGGTGCAGGCTAGGTTGCCCAGCACCATGCCGAAGCAGTGATAGAACGGCACCGGGATGCAAACGCGGTCGTTCTCCGTGTATTTCAGCGTCTCGCCGATGAAATAACCGTTGTTGAGGATGTTGTGGTGGGTCAGCGTGGCGCCCTTTGGGAATCCAGTCGTCCCTGAGGTGTACTGGATGTTGATCGGGTCGTCGAACTGCAGCGATGCCTCGACCTCGTGCAGCTCGTCTGCGCTTACCTTCCTGGCGTCACGGTGCAGGGCCTCCCAGCCGTCCTCCAGGACAAGAGCTTCGCGCAGGCCTGGGCATTTGCCCTTGACCTCCGCGAGCATCGCTCGGTAGTCCGCCTGCCGGAACGCCGCGGCCAGGATGAGGAAGCTGATCCCCGATTGATTCAGCGCGTACTCGAGCTCCGAGGTGCGATATGCGGGGTTGATGTTGACGAGAATGGCGCCCATTGCGGCGGTCGCGTACTGCACAACCACCCATTCGTAACGGTTGGGAGACCAGATGCCCACCCGATCGCCCTTCTTCACGCCTCGCGCCATGAGGCCGCGCGCGACGACCTCGCACTGATCGACCAGCTCGCCATACGTCGCCCGGTAGCCCTGCTGCGCGGAGACGAGCGCCTCGCGGTCCGCAAATCGGGCGGCCGTACGGCGGAGGTTCTCGAAGATCGGCTCACCGAGAAGAGGCTTGGCGGTCGCCCCGTGAACGTAGCTGAGCTCGGTCATTTTGGGTCTCCTTCGAGTCGATTGTGCGCTTCTTTACCAATTTGAATTATGTAAAGAAGAAGCCTCTTGACAAGGCCGGCGAGAAGTCGCAAGTTGGAATCGATTCGTTCTCCGTCGGGGAGTTCACCGACAGTTCACGCAAAGGTTGGCCTCCATAAGTAGGCAACGGCCGTAGAGCGGCGCAGAAACCAAACGCGTGTCACCCGGTGGTTTCCCGGTTGAGGCGGTGTCCGCTGCAGGCACCGCCTCGTTTTATGTCAGTGCACAGTCTTGATCCGGGCTGGCGTTCTTTTGTCGCGTACCTCTGTTAAGTAGGTTCCCAGGTATGCGGGAAAAGCTGTACCCTTTGGCGGCCCCTTGCCATCGGTTTTTTCGCGCGCCAAAGAGGTTCTGTTTGATGTGCCGCGTCACGGCAGGCTTGCTTATTGCCTTTTGCGGGATCCGCGCATCCCCGCGGCTCCCAAGGCGGCCGTGGTCGGCGCGCTTGCCTTGATCGTGAGCCCGATCGACTTCCCGGCGTGGATCCCCGTCATTGGCGAGCTCGACATGCTGGCCCTTGGGATCCTGGCCGTTGAAACCTTCATCGAGGCGTGCCCCGACGAGATCCGTAAGGAGCACGAGGACGCGCTGAAAGCGAAGCAGAGCGTGTGGGATCGTGATGTTCGCGACACCGTGTCGGCAACCAGGCACGGCCTGGGACGCGTGGTTGATCGAATGCGCTCGCGCGTCAGCCGACGCGACGAATATGAATCGGTTTCGGAGGTCTTGTGAATTGCGCGTTCTGCTGACAAAAGATGTCGATAACCTCGGCCACGCCGGGGATGTGAAAGAGGTCGCGGACGGATTCGGACGAAACTTCTTGTTGCGCCGCAAGCTTGCGGTGCCGGCCGGCAAGGGGGCCGAGGTCGAGGCGACGCGCCTTCGCGACGCGGCGGTCAAGCGCGAGAGCAAGGAGCGCAACGAAGCGCAGGCCCTCGCGGACGAGATCGGCAACAAGACGGTGGTCGTGAGGCTCAAGGTCGGGGCCGAGGACAAGGCCTTCGGATCGATCACGAATCAGGACATCGCCGCGGCGTTGAAAGCTCAGCACAGGGTGGAGGTCGACCGCCACAAGATCGACCTGAAGGAGCCGATCAAGACGTTGGGCGAGCACCAGGTCCCGCTCAGGCTGCACCGCGATGTGACAGCGCACGTCAACGTGATCGTGACCCAGGACCGCTAGGAACCTCGGTTCCGGGACACTGACCATGGCTACCACGCTGCCACTCGCCGCCGGGCGAGTCCCACCCCATGACCTCGATGCCGAGATGTCGGTCATCGGGTCCATCCTTCTCGACCCGCTTTCGATCGCGAAGGTGCTGCAGTTTCTGCACCCCGAAGATTTCTATCGCGAGAACAACGGGCAGATCTACCGCGCGTCGCTCGACCTGTTCGCGGCCGGCGAGCCCATCGACAACGTCACGCTGGCGGCGCAGCTGCAGACCATGGGCCTGCTCGATCGCGTCGGCGGCCGGACGCAGCTCGCCTCGATGCAGAGCGCGGTGCCGACCGCGGCGAACATCGAGTACTACGGCCGGATCGTCAAGGAGAAGGCCTACAAGCGGAGGCTGATCTCGGCAGGTGGCGAGATCGCGGGCCTGGGATTCAACGACTCGGTCGAGGCCGACGACGCGGTCAACCAGGCGCAGTCGATGGTGTTCGGAGTCGCGGACGACCGCGACCAGCGCGAGCTGGCTCGGCTATATGACCTGCTCGGCCCGGCGATGGAGCGGATCTCGCTCCAGATGGAGAGCGGGCAGGGGATCGTCGGGATCCCGTCCGGATTCCACGACCTGGACCGGATGACCGGCGGCTTCAAGGACTCGGACCTGATCATCGTCGCGGGACGACCCTCAATGGGCAAAACTTCCCTGGCTCTCAATATCGGCCTTCACGCGTCCCTGGAGGGCAAGAAGTCCATCGCAATCTTCAGCCTCGAGATGTCCAAGGAACAGTTGACTGAGCGTCTATTGACCGAGCAGGCGCAGATCGACGCCCAGCGCATGCATCGTGGACTCCTCACCGAGTCGGAGTTCGACCGCGTGTCGAACGCACTCGGCCCCCTTGGCGAGGCGGCTATCTACATTGACGACACGCCCGTGATGGACGAGCTCACCCTGCAGCTGAAGGCCCGCCAGGCCAAGATGCGGCACAACATCGACATGATCCTCATCGACTACCTGCAGCTGATAGATTGCCTCGATTGAGCCTGACGGGATCGATGAGGTGTATGACCTGACCGTAGAGGATCTACACAACTTCGTAGCAGGAAATGTGATCGCCCACAACAGCATCGAGCAAGATGCGGATATGGTCATGTTTCTCTTTCGACCGGAGTACTACAAGTCAGACGACAAGCCTGGGATTGCTGAGGTGATCGTGTCCAAGCATCGCAATGGGCCGACCGGCACTGTTGAGCTCAGGTTCCGCCGTGACCACACGCGCTTCTACAACCTGGAGACGAGGCGGCCCGAGCCCGGGACCGAATAAGTCCGTTGGTCATCATCCTGGTCGGCTGCCAGTGGGGCGACGAGGGCAAGGGAAAGGTCATCGACTACCTCGCCGCAAAGGCCGATATGGTCATCCGATCGCAGGGCGGCAACAACGCCGGGCACACGGTCATCACCGAGGACGGCGAGTTCAAATTCCAGCTCATGCCCTCGGGCATCCTCCACCCCGAGTGCACCTGCATCATCGGCAACGGCGTCGTCGTCGATCCCATCGTCATCCTGCGCGAGATCTCCCAGCTGCGCGAGCGCGGCATCGATCCGAAGAACCTGATCGTCAGCGAACGCGCGCACATGGTGATGCGCTACCACCCTCTCTTCGACCAGCTGGAAGAAGACTCGCGTGGCGACGACCGCCTGGGCACCACGTGGCGAGGCATCGGGCCTGCATACGCCGACAAGGTTCGGCGCATCGGTTTCCGAATCGGAGACCTGCAGAAGGAAGCCTTCATGCGCAAGAAGCTCGCCTTCGTCGTGGGCAATGTGAAAAACCCGATCCTCACCAAGCTGTATGAGAAAGAGGCCTATGACTGGGAAAGCATGCTCGAGGAGTACATGGGCTACGCCAAGCTCCTCGACCCCTACATCAAGGACACGTTTCCCGTCATCCAGGAAGCGCTCGACCGCAACGCCAACATCCTCCTCGAAGGGGCCCAGGCGACCATGCTCGACCTGGACTTCGGCACGTATCCCTACGTCACGAGCTCCAACCCGACCGCGGGCGGCGCGCTGACGGGCAGCGGTATCGCGCCGACCAAGGTCGACCTGACGATCGGCGTCTACAAGGCCTATACCTCACGGGTCGGCTACGGTCCGTTTCCGTCCGAGCTCACCGACGAGGTGGGGGATCAGATCCGTGAGCGCGGCCACGAGTTCGGCACCGTGACCGGCCGGCCGCGGCGCATCGGCTGGTTCGACGCGGCGGTCGGTCGCTACTCGGCACGAGTCAACGGCGTCGGTTGTGCCGCCTTGATGCGCCTTGACATCCTCGACGAGCAGCCGATGCTCAAAGTCTGCGCCGGGTACGAATTCCGGGGCACCCGCCACGACCACCCGATCGCCAACATCTCGCACTACAAGCACTGCACCCCGATTTATGAGGAGATGCCCGGTTGGGAGACGGAGATCGGAGCAGCGCGGTGCTGGGAAGACCTGCCTCAGCGCTGCCGCGACTACGTCGACCGGGTGGGCGAGCTCATCGGAGTGCCGGTCGAGCTGGTGGGCACCGGACCTCGACGCGACCAGTTCGTCACTCGGGGCCGCAAGCTCTTCGATTGATCCGCACGTGAAAGCCACGGCACCGGTCGCGGCGGAGCTCACGTCCCCGCAGGTCAACATGTTCCGACTCCAGCGGCATCACCTCATCCGGCGCGCGCCCCAGAAGGACCTGGCCAGGGTTGTCGGCGAGATTTGCGGAGCGCAGGCTCAGGTCATGTCGGCCGCCGAGATGCAGATCGCGGTGCGCGTGGATTGCACCGTCGAAGAAGTGCGAAAGGCGCTCTGGAAGGACAGAACGCTCGTCAAGACCTGGCTCATGCGCGGCACCTTGCACCTCATACCCGCGGCCGACCTCCCGCTGTATACGGCCGCAATGAGCACGCGTTGGGTGAAGCCGAGCAACGCCTGGTTAAAGTTCGTTGGACTCAATGAGACTGAGCTGACCGGTCTCGTTCAAACCATCGGCGGCGCCCTGAACGGTCACCCCATGACCCGCGAGGAGATCATCGCCGTGGCCGGCAAGGGTCAGTCGGAAAAGATCCGGGAATGGCTCAAATCAGGCTGGGGCGGGTTCTTGAAGCCGGTGGCGCGGCAGGGCCTGCTGTGCTTTGGCCCAAGCCGGGCCCAGAACGTGACATTCGTGCGCCCGCGGGAGTGGCTGGGCGAATGGCGCGATTTCGAACCCGACGCAGCTCTCCTCGAGGTCGCCCGTCGCTATTTACGCGCGTACGGCCCCGCCACGAAGGCTGACTTTGCCCGCTGGTGGGGCAACTGGCCAGGCATCGGCAACGCGGCATGGTCCGGGCTGGCCGGTGAGCTGGTGACGGTTTCGGTCGATGGTCTTCGCTCGGAGATGCTGGCTGCCGACCTGCCGAAGATGGCAAGCGCGAAGAGTGATCAATCGGTTGTGCTGCTGC
>VBKD01000175.1 GCA_005888075.1 Chloroflexota bacterium | reverse complement strand
AATGCGACGTTGCGCCACAGGTTGGCGAGCGACACGATCAGCATCGGAACCAGGACGAGGTAGTTCGAGCCGGTGTGCCCCAGCAGGATCGACAGGGTGCCGCCGGCCTGCGAGAACGCATACCAGATCAGCGCGACGGTGATCTCGGGCAGGACCCAAGCCACGATGACGATCGATCCGACCACGACTCTGATCGGGACGACCGCCTTGCGAAGCAGGATCGCGAGCAGCAGGCCGAGCACAGACTGGCCCACGATCGCCGAGCCGACGACGAACACGATGGTCAGCCAGGACGACTTGATGAAGACGTAGTCACCGAGCATCCGGGTGACGTTCTCCAGCCCCGTGAACGAGTAGTCGCGTGAGCGCGAGCCGACGAGAGCAAGGTTCGTGAAGCCGATGTACAGCGCGTAGACGACAGGGCCGAGAAAAAGCACCAGCAACAGGACCGAACCCGGTGCGAGCATGGCGAGGCTCGACCACTGCATACGCTCGCGGTCAAGCCTCGGTCCCAAACCGGCCGCGACTGCCAAGCTCAACTCCTCCGCAGGGTTATCGAGATCGATGCTCCGAATTGGAGCGTTCCATTTTGGAACGTTCCGTAATTCTCTAGGTGGATGGCCGAACCGTCAAGTCCCCCCGCAGCAAGCATCCCCGACCCGAGACCGGTCGCCCTACCCTGGCGCGAGCTTTGCGGTGGAATTACGCGTCACCAGATTGACGTCAACGAGCGTCGTCCTTGGCGGCCCCTTCAACTTCCGTTCGATGCGGTCGGCGATGGTCGAGATGCCGAGCCTGGCGAGCTCGTCACGCGGCTGCGCGACAGTCGTGAGGGCGATTCGGGCCAGACCGGCCATCGGCACATCGTCGAATCCAACGATCGAAATGTCCTGCGGAACGCGGATGCTGACCCGATCCGCAAACTCCTGCAGCGATATCGCGGCAACGTCGTTGGACGCGAATACCGCGGTCGCACGATGGGGGCCCTTGAACATCTCGAGCAGGTGGCGGTCGACACCGTCGACGCTGGCGTGGTCCGACGGCGGCGACCAGCTGATGCGCACGGCCGGCCCGAGCCCGGCCTGTCGCAGCGCCTCGGCGTAGCCTTCGTATCGCGCCACGTCGGATTGGTCTTCGAGCTCGGGGATGGAGACGTAAGCGATACGCCGATGGCCGCATTCGATCAGGTGGTTGGTGCCAAGTGCGGCGCCGCTGGTGTCGTCCACTGACACGACGTCGCCCCACTCCGCGCTGCAGCTGACGAAAACGACGGGCACCTGATGCTCCAGCGTCTCCTGCATCAACCGCGAGTCGCCGGAAAACGCAAGGAAGATGATGCCGGCAACGCGGTGCTGAAGCAGTGTCTCGACGCCGGCGAGCTCGCTCTGGCTGTCGCCCTCCGTGTTGCAGAACATTGCCGTGTAGCCACGGGAGGCCGCGTGGCGCTCGACCGACTTCGCCATCTCTGCAAAGAACGGGTTGGCGAGATCCCCAACCACCACGCCAAGGATGCTGGTGCGCCGCTGGACGAGCTGGCGCGCGAGCACATTCGGCCGGTAGCCGAGCTGGTCGATGGCAAGGTGCACACGCCGGCGCGTCGCTTCCGAAACGCCTGGCAAGCCACGAACCACATTCGAAACCGTCGACTTGGAAACCCCTGCCTGAGACGCGACGTCCAGGATCGTGGGCGACCTGCGCACCGCCGCTGAAGAGTCATGCGGCGCGGCCATCGAGCCCAATGTTATTCGCGAACCGAGTGGGCCATCACTTCATTTTTGGGTCCATCAGGACCTTCATAGCGCCGTCTTGCTGAGCGAGCTCGATGGCCTCGGTTGCGCGATCGAGGGGCATGCGGTGCGTGATGATGTCCATGAGCGGCAGGCGGTCGAGGTTGCGCGCGAGCAGGTTCATCGCCGGGACATAAGATGTCGCCGTCTCGCCACCGACTCCTATCACGCTGACGTTCTTGGTGCATATGTCGGCGTTCGGATTGATCGCGACAGGGCCCATGTCGACGAAGGCGCCTGCCTCGACCACCGTGCCGCCGTAACGCACGAGGTGGAGGCATTCGGGAAAGGACTGTGCCACCCCGGTGCAGTCGATGACCATATCGGGACCGAGTCCCGTGTGCTCTCGCACCAGCTGGGCTCGCTCCTTCTCCGTCGTTTCCGCGGCGTTGATGGTCAGCGTGGCGCCGAACTTCTTGGCGAGCTCCAGCCTCGAGCCAAGGCGGTCGATCGCGATGAGCTTTCCGCATCCAAGCAGCCTCGCTTTCACGAGGTGACAGAAGCCGAGGGGTCCCACTCCGATCACGGCGACGGATTCACCGAACGAACCGCCTCCCCAGCCCGCGTTGAGCATGCGAGCGCGATCGAAGCCGTGGGTGACGGCCATCACCTCGGTCAGGGCGGCGACCTCGTCCGGCAGATCATCCGGTACCCGGAACAGCGGCGTGCCGGGCAGGAGGTACATGTACTCCGCCCACCCGCCGAAGAGGTGGGGCGGGATCCCCGCGTGGAGGCTGTTCCCGTAGTCCTGAAGGTTCTCGCAGAAGTAATACGGGTAGCCGTTGAGGCAGAAGGCGCACTTGCCGCAGGGCACGTTCGCGGCGGGGACGATCCGGTCGCCGCGCCGAAGGGGGCGACCCTCGCTGTCGGGGATCGAGTCGGCGCCGCCGATCGCCTCGATCACCCCCACGTTCTCGTGACCGCAGATCAGTGGATAGATGATCTCGCGCTCGTGATCGGTGCCCGCGTACTGCTTCGACTCGCCCCGATAGGTGTGCTTGTCGGTGCCGCAGATCCCGGAGAAGCTGACCTTCATGAGCACCGCGCCGGGTTGCGGTTCAGGGACCGGGAAGCGCCTGACCTCGAGATGCCCCGGAGCTGTCATCACGGCCGCGCGGACGGTCCCGCTCACAAGATTGGAACGTTACAGCTTTTCTGCCTGATCTGAGTACGATGCCGCCCTGGACGGCCCTCGCGAGCCCACCATGAGCGCCGCGACACCCCCCGCGAGGAGGGCGGCGACGGCGTACGCGTAAAAGGCCGATTGAATGCCGGCGATCGACCACACGAGCCCGCCCAGAATCGGGCCGATCGTGACGCCGACATTTTCGAACTCGCCGAAGAGGCCCATGTACAGGGCGTGACGCCGCCGCGGCATCGACTCCGCGATCCAGGCCGTCGCGGCCGGCCAGATCAGCGAGGCGCCGATCGCCCGCACCGCGGCGCCGACGAGCACCACGGCGAAACTGCCCGCAAGCGCGTAGGTGACAAAGCCGGCGCCTGAGATGATCCCGCCCGCGATCATCGTGGGTTTCCGGCCCAACCGGTCCGAGGCGTTGCCGCCCGGCACCAGCAACAACCCGCCTACGAGGCCGGCGGCCAGCATCGCGGCCCCGGCGGCCGCCGCCGACAGCTGAAGGTGACTGGTGATCAGCAAGGGAAGCAGCGCCAGCTCCCCACCGGAGCCGACCGAGATGAGCAGAACCATCGACGCGGTGACAATGAGTATCCTGCGCACGCTTGCTCCGGCGCGAGAACGCTCAGCTCCGGCCTCCTCCTCTGCGCTGAAACCATCGCTGTGATCGGTGCGTGAGTAGCCGCGAAAGATCCAGGCCACCAAGACCGCNNCGGCGCCGATGGACGCAGCCAGCACCCACTGAGCGGAAACCAGCGCCAGCCCCGTCGCGCGCAGCCGGGAGTGCAACCTCGTGCCGAGGTATGAGCGGGAGATCGGCCCGACAGCGACCATCATGCCCGACGCGAGCAGGTATCCGACCGCGATGAGCGGCACGGACTGGACCCGCGACAGCACCAGGATGAAAATGGCGTAGAGCAGCTGCGACACGGCGAGCGGCGCTCGGTATCCGAATCGATCCGCGACCGCACCCCAAACCCACTCGAACGCAAACATCCCCAAGCCGAACATCGACAGGGTGATTCCGATCTCGGCCGGCGACGCCCTCAGCTGCCCTAGCTCCAGCGGCAAGCAGATCTGAAGCAATCCGGTCGCAAGGGTCGAGAAGCTGAGCGCCGCCACGAGGGCGCCACTCCTGCTGCGAATCAGCGAGTCGTTGATGGCCGACCAACGATAGTGACTCGAAGTCGCCATGTGTCCTCGGGCGGCGATAGCGACTAAATTGCGCTCGACACATGCAGGACACCCTCACGCCACGAATTGGGGTGGTGACGGAACCATTTGCCGCCCGCCCGCTGGTGGAGGTGATGGACTGGCTCGTGCGCGAAGCCCCTGCAGTGACCGACCTGGAGATCGGCGCAGGCGGCTACGCGCCGCGCGCTCACTGCGATATGCCCACCTTGCTCCACGACGCACCGGCCCGGCGCGCGTGGCTGAATGAGATCACCGCACGCGGCCTGCGAGTCTGCGCGCTCAATGTTTGGGGCAATCCCCTCCATCCCGACCGGGCGATCGCTCACCAGCACGATGCCGACCTGCGCGACGCCATCCGCCTCGCCGCCCAGATAGGAGTCGAGCGAGTCGTGGCGCTCGCCGGATGCCCACCGGGCGCTCGTGGCGATCAGACACCCCATTTCGCCGGGGGCGGTTGGCTGCCATACCTCGAGGACATTTTTGAAACGCAATTCGAGCAATGGGTCGAGCCGTACTGGACCGGCATCGCCGAGTTCGCCACGCGCGAGCACCCGCAGCTGCTGGTCTGCCTCGAGCTTCACCCCGGCACCGTCGTTTACAACATCGAGTCCTTCGATCGAGTCTCGAACCTCGGCGATGCGATCGCGGCGAACATCGACCCCAGCCATTTCTTCTGGATGGGGATGGATCCTGTCGCGGTCGTCGACAACATCGGTGACCGCGCCGGACACTGCCACGGCAAGGACGTGACGTTTTCAACCGAAAATCTCGCGCTCAACGGCCTGCTCGACCGGCGCTGGCCTCGTCCGCCCGAGGCGATGCCGTGGAATTTCGCGGTCGTCGGACGGGGCCACGACCAGGCCTGGTGGCGCCGGTTCGTTGCGGCTCTGAGTGCCAAAGGGCGGGTCCAGACCATCGCGATCGAGCACGAGGATCCGTTCGTCACGGCCGAAGAAGGCATCCCAGAGGCCGCCGCCGTGCTCGGGCCGTCCCGCACGACCTGAAACTCGCCAGGCGGGTGTTGACACTGCGCCCCCTTTCGTATAGGTTCCGTGGAACGTTCCAGTCAATTGCTCCGGAGGGTTGAGGTTGGCCAGACGCCTGAGGGTTGGGGTCATCGGATGCGGCCTGATCGCCCAGGTCATGCACCTGAACTACCTGCGAGAGCTGGGCGACCGATTCGAGATCGCCGCGCTCTGCGACGTGTCCGAGGATGTCCGCTCCGCATGCGCGCGCGAGTACGGCGTCGATCAGCAGTTCGCGTCCTGGCAGGAGATGCTCACGCAGCCGCTTGACGCGGTCCTGGTCCTTACCTCAGGCAGCCACGCGCCGATCGCGATCGCCGCGGCGCGTGCGGGCATCCACGCGTTCGTTGAAAAGCCGATGTGCTTCTCGCTGGCTGAGGGCCAGGCCATGATCGAGGCCGCCGACGACGCCGGCACAATCCTCATGGTCGGCTACAACAAGCGCTACGACCCCGCCTACCTGCGGCTGGTCGAAGAGGCGCGGACGCTACGAGACCTGCGCCTGCTCCAGATCACGACGCTCGAGTCGCCGCTTGCTCCTTATGTCGAGCACTACGGCCTTCAACGGAGCGGGCCTTTGCCGAAGGACCTGGCGGAGTCGCTGACCGAGGACAACACGGCTCGCATCGCGGCCGCGGTGCCGAACGCGGATTCCCTTTCGCGTTGGGCCTATCACGTGGTGCTCCTCGACAGCCTGGTCCACGAGTTCAACGCGATGCGAGGAGTGATGGGCGAACCTGATCGACTCGAGTTCGCCGACATCCGTGAAACAGGTTTGACCGCGATCTTCAAGTACGGCGCCGCCCAGCGCATCCTGGCCTGGGTGGACCTGCCGGGGATCGCACGCTACTCGATGGAGTTCGCCTTTCACTCGCCCGAGAGGCGCCTGACCCTCTCATTCCCGTCGCCCTTCTTGCGCAGCATGCCCACCCTTCTCGTCTCTGAGGATGGAGAAGAGAAGTCGCCGCGTTCGTCGCGTACGGAGGAGATCACATCGTTTCGCGAGAGCTTCAAGGAGGAGCTGGTCCATTTCCACGAGTGCGTGACGAGAAACAAGCAACCGGTGACCTCCGGTCGGGATGCCCTGCACGACATCGCTCTGTGCGAAGCGGTAGTGGCGTCGCATCTCAGCCGCACGGCGCGCGACGAGCCGTCTCAGACCGCTTTGGCCACGTCGCGCCGCAAGGCCTGATGAAGGAATCACAGCCCGCGTCGTCCGCGGCGCACTCGAAGCCGGCGGAAATGATCGCGATCGCCAACGCGCCGGTCAGCTACGGCGCGTTCGAGCTCACCGTTGGAATCATGCCGGGGGTCCCGGACGGCGCCACAGTCCTGGACGAAGTCGCCGCCGCGGGTTATGCGGGAATCGACCTCGGACCGCTGGGCTACTTCGGTTATGGCGAGGAGCTCGCCGACAGCTTGAAGGGGCGGGGTCTGGGGTTGTCGGGCGGGTTCTTCGAGCTTCCTTTCAGCGATACGAAAAAGATGTCGAGCGCCATCCACGACCTCGACTCCCTCCTCGACGTCTTCGACGCCGTTCGTGGGAACGATGGCTTGAAGCCGCGCCCGACGCTGGCCGACATCGGGAGCGACCTGCGGCGCTCTCGCCCGGGTCAGGCTGTGGTCGATCGCTCGCTTGGGTTCGACCGCGAGGGGTGGAAGCGATTCGCCGACGGCGTCGAGATGGCCGTGGCGCTGTGTCGCGAACGCGGCTACGAGCCGACCTTCCACCCCGAAACCGGCACGTATGTTGAGGCACCGTGGGAGATCGAGAAGGTGCTCGAGCTCACTTCGATCAACCTGTGCCTCGACACGGGTCACCTGCTGCTCGGCGGCGGCGACCCGGTACGGGCCATGGGCGACTGGCGCGAGCGCATCAACCACCTCCACCTCAAGGACGCACGGCGGGCGGTGGTCGACGCCATTGTGCGAGAGAGCGCACCGTTGTCCGAGATCTGGAGGCGGAAGGCTTTTTGCCGGCTGGGCGACGGTGACCTCGACGTGGATGGCGTGCTGGAAGGCATCCGCGAGGGCTACTCGGGGTGGATCGTGGTCGAACAAGACGTTCTCCCAGATCCCGCGGGCCAGCCGGCGGCCGACCAGAGCGCCAACCGCGAGTACCTCGCCGCCCGAGGCTTCTGAGCACGTGGCGGAACTGCGAATCGGGCTCGCTGGGGCCGGACGGATGGGACGGAACCACATCCGGGCGCTCGCCAACTCCAGTGAAGTCAAGGTCACGGCGATCGCCGAGCCCAGTCAGGCTACTCGGGACACGCTGCCTCGAACGGACGCGCGGATCTACAGCGATCTGGACGCGATGCTCGAGGCCGGCGGCGTCGACGCCGTGTTGGTTTGCGTGCCGAGCGACTTGCATCTCGAGACGGTGAAGCGGCTCGTCGACGCACGCTTGCCAACTTTGTGCGAGAAGCCGGTCGGCGTCACCGCCGCCGAGGCGCGCGAAGCCGCCGCTCTCGTGGCGGGCGCCGGCCTGCCATTTCAAGTTGGCTTCTGGCGACGCTTCGTCCCCTCCTTGAATCAGCTCCGCGAGCGGATAGCCACCGGCAAGCTCGGCCAGATCTATGCCATCGCCAACTTTCAGTGGGACGCAGAGCCGCCTTCGGCGTACTTCCGGACGCACAGCGGCGGGATATTCGTCGACATGGGTGTGCACGAGTTCGACCAGACGCGGTGGCTGATCGGCCAGGAGTTCGGCGCGATCACATCGCTCGCGAGTGGCGTTTCAGCGGAGCCATGGCCGGGTGACCCCGAGAGCGCGCATGCGATGGCGGAGCTGTCTGGAGGCTCGACCGCGCTCATTTCGTTGGGCCGCAGGTTTCCGCTGGGTGATGTCTGCAAGGTCGAGATCTTCGGCACCAAAGGGGCGGACGAATGCAAGTTCCTGTGGCCGCCTAAGGCTGACGCCACCTTCTTTGGCGCGCTCCGCCTTCAGGCTGAAGGTTTCGCGCGATATGTCCGCGGGGGTCCCCTCGAAGGCGCGAGCGCGAACGATGCCGCAGCCGCGCTGGAAGGCGCGGAACGCGCCGCGGCCCAAACCGTGGTGGCGTAAATGGGCGAGGTCGGGATAGGCCTCGTCGGCTACGGGATGATGGGCAAGGCTCATTCCTACGGCTACACGGTCGCGCCGGTGATGCGCGCGCTCCCTCACAAGCCCCGCCTCCGAGCTATCAGCGGCCGCGACGCCGGCAAGGTGTCCAGAGCCGCCGATGCCTACGGGTTCGAAGAATGGACGACGGACTGGCGCGAGCTGGTCGGCCGCCCAGACGTCGACATCGTCGACATCTGCACGCCGCCGGGCACTCACGCCGAGATCGCCCAGGCAGCCGCGGCGGCGGGCAAGGCGGTGATCTGCGAAAAGCCGCTGGCCCTGACATACGCGCAAGCGGCGGCCGCTCGCGACGCCGCGAGCAAGGCGGGCGTCTTGAACGCGGTTGGATTCAACTACCGGCGCCTGCCGGCGGTGTCATTGATGAAGCGGATGGTCGACGAGGGCGCGGTGGGCAGCCTGCGCCTCGTGCGCGCCACGTGGCTGTCCGATGAGTTCGTCGATCCGGCAACCCCCTTTGACTGGCGTTTCGACCATGCGATGGGCGGCACGACGATCGCCGACCTCGGGAGCCACCTGATCGACATGGCCACCTGGATGGCCGGGCCGATCGCCGAGGTCGCGGGTCAATCCGAAACCTTCGTCCGCCGGCGGTCGGGACGTGACGTCACGGTGGATGACGCGTCGGCCGCGCTGGTGCGGTTCGATTCCGGTGCCCGCGGAGTGTTCGAGATGGCTCGCACCGCGGTCCGCCGGCCTTGCGACTTCACGATCGAGATCAACGGAGACAAGGGGACGCTCGTCTTCGATTACGCCCGGCTCAACGAGCTGCGGTATGGAGAGGGGGAGGATCGGGCGGAGCTGTACGGCATGCGACGCATTCGCGCCGAGCACGAAACCCACCCCTACGCGAAGAGCTGGTGGTCGGTAGGCCAGGGCGTCGGCTACGGCTCGAGCTTCGTCAACCAGCTCGCTGACCTGATCGAACGCTGGCCCGACGGGCCATGGGAGCCGGACTTCGCCGAGGGCGCCGCCGTGCAAGCCGTATGCGAGGCGATCGAGCGCGCCGCCGCGGAGCACAGATGGGTGTCAGTCCACGAGGTCGCCGGCTCCTTGTAGGCAAATCATCCTTGACGGCCTGCGGGCCTTGGCATATGGTTCTGGAACGCTCCAGACGGTCGGCCTTTTTATGTTTGCGCTCATTTAAGGGAGGGGAAGCATGGCCACGACCACCGCGCCTATGGGCGGCAAAGCCGCCAGCGCAGGCACCGGTCTTTTTACCCGCCAGTCCTCAGGCCTCGTGCGTGAGCTGGGAGTCGCCGCCGCGACCGGCATAGCACTGGCTTCAGTGGCCGTCGTGAACACGTTCATCAACTTCAATGCGGGCCTCGTGGCCTTCAACCAGGTAGATATGACGCTCCCGCTGCTGCTCGGGGCGGCGGTGTGGCTGGTCGCGATGTTCGCCTACAAGTACCTGCTCGAGGCGATCCCACGCGCCGGCGGCGAGTACGTGTATCTGTCCCGGATCATCTCGCCGGCTCTCGGCGCGATGGCCGGAATCAGCATCTGCATCGCTTTCACCTACATCCTCGCCGCCAACGCCAACTTCACCGCCACGTACACCCCGTTCATGTTGACCGCCCTCGGCGCCGCCTTCAACAGCTCTGCAATCAGCGACGCAGCGAGCAACGTGACGAGCCAGGGCGCGGTCGCGGCCATCAGCGTCGTCATGCTGCTGGTCGTCGGAGTAGTGTCACTCGTCTCGCTGCGCCGCCTGGCTCAGATCATCCTTGCCCTGGTCGGCATTCAGCTCCTTGCATTTGTCGTGCTGGGATGGCTCCTGGTCACGCAGGGTATCGCTGGGAACATCCCTGCTGGTCGTCCCGTTCATGGTCCTCAACTACAACGGCGTCCTGTACGCGTACTACGTCGGTGGCGAGCTGAAGCGGCCCGGCCGGACGTATCTCTACGCTTCAATCCTCAGCATCGGGATCCTGGTCGTGGTCTGGACTGGAATCTGGCTCCTGATGCGCAACAACATCGGCCTCGACTTCATGCAGTCGCAGGCTCAGCTCGGGGCGAACAGTCCGGACGCTTACGGCAAGATCACGACCTTGCAAGCGTCCGCGGGCGGGCTGGGCTACGGGCTCGTTCTGTCGGGGGATCCGTTCTCGAAGATCCTGATCGGCATCGCGGTGCCATGCGCCGAGCTGGCCGTTGACCTGGCGTTCGTTGCGGTGGTGACGCGGGTCATGTTCGCTCTCGCGTTCGACCGTCTACTGCCCATCGGCCTGGCCAAGATCAGCGAACGTAACGCAGTACCCACCAATGCGATCGTCGTGGCCGTCATCGGGGGCATCGTGTTCGCGATCCTGGCGGCGTTCGTCAACCTGGCAAACATCGTCGCGAACCTCAGCCTGTTCGTCGCGCTGATCATCCTGGCGGGCGCTGTGGCGGCGACAGCGCTTCCTTTCCGCCGGCCCGACCTGATCCTCAAGCCGGGGCAGACGGAGCTGGCTCGGGTGGCCGGTGTTCCGGTGCCCGCGCTTTGGGGCGCCGCCACGACCGTGCTCGCGTTGATCGTCGTCGCCATAATCGTGACTCACCCGAGCGTGTTCGGCAGCTTCAGCGTGTCGTCGGTCGGCGCGCTCGTGCTCGTGCTGGGCGCGGGGCCAGTGATCTACCTCATCGCGCGGCAGATGCGGCTCTCGCGATCCTCGATCGACCTGCGCCTGGCGATGCGGGAGCTGCCGCCCGAGTAAAGGATCAGCAATGTTTGGTGGCCGTCCTAGAAAGCGGGCCCTCCGCATCTATTTCGCGACCGATATACACGGCTCCGACCGCTGCTTCAGAAAATTTCTGGCGGCGGCGGAGTCATACGAGGCCGACGCGCTCGTGCTGGGCGGTGACATCGCGGGCAAGGGGCTGGTCCCCATCCGTTCCCACAACGGTAGCCTCAGCGCCAGGGTGCGTGGAGAGTCGGTGACCGTGCCTCGCGCGGACGAGGAGCGGCTGCGCACGGAGATCAACCGGATGGGCTTTTACTCGCTGATCGCCGACGCGCGGGAGGTCGAACGGCTCGAATCGGACCCTCAATACGTCACCGCCGCGTTCGAGCTGGCGATCATCGACCAGATCCAGGGTTGGTGCAGGCTGGCCGACGAACGTCTCGCCGAAGGCGTTCGATGCATCATCACGCCGGGAAATGATGACCCGAAGGCGATCGATCCGGTGCTCAAGGCAGCGCCTCGTATCGAGTCCCCGGAGGGCGAGCTGTGCGAGCTCGGTCCGGTGCTGCTCGCCAGCTGCGGCGACGTCACGCCAACGCCGTGGAACACGGAGCGCGAATATCCCGAGGAGGAGCTTGCACGCAGGCTGGAGAAGATCCTCGACCAGGCTCCCGCCGGGAGCAAGGTGGTGGCCAACTTTCACTGCCCTCCCTATGGCTCGGGCCTCGACTTCGCCGCCGAGCTCGACGACCAGCTTCGTCCGGTGATCCGGGGCGGGCGGCCCAGCATTGTGCCGGTCGGCAGCAAAGCCGTGCGGGAGGTGATCAAGAAGTACCAACCCGTCGTGGGACTGCATGGCCATATCCACGAATCGCGCGGAGCGCAGAAGATTGGCGCGGCGATGTGCCTGAATCCGGGCAGTGACTACACCGCGGACGTGCTACGCGGCGCTATCGTGGACTTCGCCGAGCATGGGAGCTACATCGATTTCCTCTTCACCACCGGATAACGCCCCTCTCCCGGACCTCATAGACGAATCCCGGCGCGTGGTCGAGGCCTTTTCGCAGAAGGGCGTCACCGCTCGCCTGCTCGGTGGCGTCGCGGTGCATATGCAGGCGCCGGCCGGCGGACCGCTTCTACCCCGCCTCATCAACGACATCGACATAACCACGAGGCGCGGCGCCCGCACGATGCTCATCGACGTGCTGGTGGCTGTCGGATATAAGCCGGACAGGATGTTCAACACGCTACACGGTGCGCGGCGCCTCCTCTTCTACGACGAGGCGAACGCACGAAAGCTTGATGTTTTCGTCGGCGACTTCTCAATGTGTCATCACGGAGCGCGACCAGCGCGACATCTATAACCTCATCTACCACCACCACGTGAGCGGCGGCGACGGTTCGGGGATCGAGGGTGACTACATCGGTAAGGTCTGCGCCAGGGACTGGGGTCTGTGGCGGACGGCAAAATCGACCATCGAACGCTGCAAGGCAAACCTCACTTCATACGCGCTGGACATCGCGGCGTCGGACCTCATCGGAGAGCGGCTCGATACGCTGTGGCGGCGCATCGAGGAGTCACCAAAGACCGCTAAGTGGCGGTTGCGAAACCGGGTCGGCGACCGGGTGCGCTGGTACGACGAGCCCGAAGAGAACGCCCGAGAGAACTGAGACCAGGCGGTGGTCGACCCCACCGGCAACTCGAGTCAGGCGGCGCTTGTGTTGTGCGGCGTGTGCGCCCAAGTCTTGATTCGCAGCGAGACAGCGTCTGGGGTGACGCGGCTCATCCGAAGGAAGTCCAGCGCCCCCAGCTCGAACGCGCGGCTGATCATCTCTTGATCGTCTTCGTCGGTAAGGACGATCACGCTCATCAAGGCTGATTCCTTTTCGGAGTGAAGGCGGTTCATGACCGCGAAGCCGTCGATGTCTGGAAGTCGAAGGTCGAGCAGGACGACATCAGGCCATCCGGTGGACGCGAGCTCCAGTGCCTGCTGCCCGGTCGAGGCTATCGCCACCTTGAAGCCATCCAGTTCCAGGCGCAGCCGATACATCTCGGCGATGTCGCCTTGGTCTTCAACCAGAAGGATGCGAATGGGTCCAGGTTCCATGGCAAATGAGAGTCCCGTGTGGACTCATTTAGAGCATGCGCCAGTCAGTTATGAAACGCAATCGCTGGTAGGAATCCCTATGCGGTGGGTCAAGCTAGGCGGGCCGGGCCGCAATGCCCTCCGCCTGGCGACGCGAATCGACGATTTTTTCCGAGACGGATGAGCTGATCACCTTGTCGACCAGAGACGTGGCCAGGACCTGGTCCATGTGGTCGGCCCATCGCCACTCGAGTGTCGTTCTGACTTCCTCGGGCACCTCCGAGAGGTCGTGTCTGTTCCGCCTCGGCAGGATGACACCACGAACACCTGCGCGGTGGGCCGCCAGCACCTTCTCCTTGATCCCGCCCACCGGCAGCACCAGACCTCGAAGGGTGATCTCCCCGGTCATCGCCCAGCGGCGATCCACGGGGATTCGAGTCGCCGCCGACACCAGCGCCGTGGCCAGCGTCACGCCGGCTGACGGACCGTCCTTCGGCACGGCGCCGGCGGGGACGTGGATGTGGATATCGTGCTTGCTGAAGAAATCCGCGGCCAGGCCGAGCTGTTCGGATCGGTTCCTCGTGTAGGTGATGGCGGCCCGAGCAGATTCCTGCATCACTTCCCCGAGCTGTCCGGTAAGCGACAGCTGTCCGATTCCCTGGACCACGCTCGCCTCGACGGTGAGCACATCCCCGCCGACAGGGGTCCAGGCCAGGCCGGTGGCCGCTCCGATCGACTGCTCCTCCTCGATCTGCGCGTCCTCGAAGCGACGCGGACCGAGCCACTCCTCCAGCATCTCCTCCGTCACGGCCAGAATGTCGAATTGACCGAGGGCCCGGCGGCGCGCGACCTTGCGACAAACCGCCGCCAGCGTTCGCTCGAGCTGGCGGACACCGGCTTCTCTGGTCCAGCCGCGGATCAAGCGGAGGAGTGTCCCGTCGTCGATGGTGAACCCGTCATCCGGTATGCCGTGCTCGGCCATCTGTCTCGGCAGCAGGTGGCGCCGCGCGATCGCCAGCTTCTCGCGATCCGTGTAACCCGACAGCTGGATCACCTCCATGCGGTCCTGCAGCGGGGCGGCAACCGAGTCGAGGAGGTTCGCGGTGCAGATGAAGAAGACGCTGGACAGGTCATAGGGCACGTCGAGGTAGTGATCCGTAAACGCGTGGTTCTGGGCGGGATCGAGGACCTCGAGCAGAGCCGCCGCCGGGTCTCCCTGGAAGCCGGCCGAAAGCTTGTCGACCTCGTCGAGCATGAAGACCGGATTCCGCGCGCCGGCCCGGCTCATGCCGTCGATGATGCGCCCAGGCAGCGCACCGACGTATGTGCGGCGGTGGCCGCGGATATCCGCTTCGTCCCGTATCCCGCCGAGCGAGGCGCGCACAAAGGGTCGATGCAAGGCTCTGGCGATGGACATCCCCAAAGATGTCTTGCCGACGCCTGGCGGGCCGACGAGGCAGAGGATCGGGCCACGTCCACCGCCACGCAGCTTCGCCACCGCCAGGTAGTCGATGATCCGATCCTTGACCTTGTCGAGGCCGTAGTGATCGTCGTCCAGCACCTTGCGGGCCGCCGCAAGGTCGATGTCCTCCTGTGGCGGGTCTGACCAGGGCAGGTTGAGGATCCAGTCAAGACGGGTTCGGATCACCGCGTACTCGGGGGAAGCCTGGTTGATGCTTTCCAGCCGGCCCAGCTCCCGTGTTACCTCTGCCATCACCTCCTCAGGGAGACCCTTGGTCTCAACCTGCTTGCGAAGGTCGGCGATCTCCGTCTGCTGGGGATCGAGCTCACCCAGCTCCCGCTGAATTTCCCGCATCTGCTCGCGCAGGATGTATTCCCGCTGCTGCCGGCCGGCCTTCTCTCCCACCTCGCGCTGAATCTGCTGAGAGACTTCGAGATAGCGCCTCTTCTCCTCGCAGAATTGGAGGGCAAGCTCGAGGCGAGGGATCGGATCGAGCTGCTCCACGATTCGCTGGCGCTCCTCAGGCGCCAGGTCGATGACGGCCGCCACGATATCGGCCAGCTGGCCTGCATCCTGAGCGTTGGCCGCGATGAACACCGCTTCTTGTGGAATCGTCGACGAGAGCGATGCAACCGTGCGGAGGCTGTTGAGGACGGCTTCACGGATCGGGTTACCGGCCACATCAGCTTTAGGGGGGTCGAGGTTCTGGACCAAGAGCCGCGGCGCGGGGTCCCTGTCGACCACGCTCAGCCGGCGGATCCGTGCGGCTCCCTGAACCACCAGCTGGATTGCCCCATTGGGAAGCCTGACCAGGCGCAGGATTCGTGCCGAGACGCCGACCTCGGCAAACTGGTCGACGTCGTCAGGTTGGCGGGACCAGAAAAGGCCAAGCGGAAGATTCTGAGGGGCCGAGCTCTCAACCGCCGCGATCGCGACCGGGCCTTCGACCAGCACCGGCGCCACCAGGCCGGGCAATACCGCGACTGTGGGCAGCCCCAGCGCAGCAAGAACCGCCTCGTCCGTCGCGGTCGGGAGGATGATCCTGTCGGCCATCCTCAACTGCCCGCCTGGACTGAGACCCTCACCGTGCGGGCGGGCGACTGCTTGCGGAGATTCACATTTAGCTGACCATCGACCATCTCCGTCCTGAGGCTGCCGGCGTCGACGTTGGCCGGTAGGCGAATGCGGCGCTCGAAGCGTCCGGTGTTCGATTCGATCAGGTGGGCCACCGCGCCTTCGGGAATACTCAGGTTTCGCTCCCCTGAGACGACCAGCGTCCTGCCGACGAGGGCCATTTCCAGGGCCTCGGCGCGGACCCCAGGCAGGCACAGCATCAGAAGGAATTCATCCGGCAACTCGAAGACGTCCATGTCGGGCTCCCATGCCACGTCGAGACCCACGTGCTCTTCCTCGAACGACCCTCTGGGAAGCTGTGATCGTCGCCAGATCAGGATTTGCATCAGCTATCGCCACCCCACGTTTTCACGCTACGCCGTCTCGCCGACGAGCTCACCCAGCAGCACCGCCATGGCATCCAATGCCGCCTTGTGATCAGCGAGGTCATACTGGCCGGCCAGCTCTTTCGGGTCCTTGTAACCGAGGAAAACCCCACCGTTCTCCTGCCACAGCAGGATTCGAAGTGGCAGGTCAATGCCCACATGTCGATCGCGCTGCATCAGCGGTGTGCCGGCGCGTGGATTTCCGAGCAACACGACCTCTTCGGCCGCGAGCTCCATCCCTGCCTGGCGGGCCGCCGCCGCATGGTCGATGCGGGCGAACACGGTGAGGCCCCTCCGCGTGATCGCCCCGAGAAGGCGATCGACCGTCTCGGCGTACTCGAGGCGGCTCTGCCGGACGACCAACGGACCAGGATTCTGCAGGCCCGGATTCTGCATACGAACAGAATGCGCGTCTTGAGGCGAACGGTGGTCAGGAAGGCTCTTCGAGCACGAGCCGGCGAGCGATCACTGTGCGGAGGATATCGTTCGTGCCTTCACCGATCGCCATGAGCGGCGCGTCCCGATAGAAGCGCTCGATCTCGTATTCGGTCGAGTAGCCGTACCCACCGTGGATCCGCATCGCCTCGAGCGCCGCCTTGATGCAGACCTCGGACGCGTAGAGCTTTGCCATCCCCGTCTCCAGGTCGGCCCGCCGCCCGGAGTCGAGGGCCGATGCCGCCCACCACGTCAACAACCGGGCTGCCTGGACCTCGGTTGCCATGTCCGCCAGCTTCAGCTGGATGGCCTGGAAGTCCGCGATGGGCCTGCCAAACGCGTGGCGCTCACGAGCGTAGGCGAGCGACCGGTCGAGGCTGGCCTGGGCGACGCCCACCGCACGTCCGGCGATGTTGACACGCCCGAACTCCAGCGCCTGGAGAACTTGCTGGAGTCCATGCCCCTCCTGACCCCCCAACAGGTTCTCGACGGGCACGAGGCAATCCGCGAGAAAGACTTCCGACGACTCAGGGCCCCTGTAGCCAAGCTTGTCCAGGTCCTTGCCGAAACTGAAGCCAGGCATTCCCTGCTCGACCATCAGCACGGACATGCCCGAATGTCGCGGCTGCGCAGCGGGATCTGTCTTGACGAGCACCGGAAGCGGGTCCGCGTGCCGGGCGTTCGTGATCCACGTCTTCGTGCCGTTGACGACGTAGTGGTCGCCCACACGCCGGGCTACTGTCGCGATGCCCTGCAGATCGCTGCCTGCCTGCGGTTCGGTGAGCGCGATACCCGACCGTCTGACGCCGGTCGCCAGGTCCGGAAGCCAGCGCGCCTGCTGCGCGGAGGTGCCGAATCGAGCCAGCATGAGCGTGGCGAGCGAATGCGTGCCGAGGATTCCCGCCACTCCCATCCACGCCTTGGAGATCTCTTCAAAGACGATGGAGTAGGAGACGGCATCGATTGCGATCCCTCCGAACTCCGTAGGTACCAGCATTCCGAACAGTCCCATCGGCTTCATCTCTTCGACGATCTCTTCGGGGTAGCGGCCGGTCAGCTCCGATTCGCGGGCCACGGGGCTGATGCTCCTGCCGGCGAAGTCACGGATGAGGTCGCGGAATGCGGCCTGCTGCTCGGAGAGCGCGAAGTCCATGGCGTACGCCGAATGATGATATTTGCAACGCCGCCGTGCCTAGGTGGTGGGTCGGAGCGGCTCCACGAATATCTGGACGACCTGCGGGTCCCACTGCCTGCCCGCGCCGCCGGTCAAGATGCTGATCGCCTCGTCATCGGAGCGCCGCTCTCGGTAAGGCCGGTCGTTCACCATCGCGTCGTAGGCATCACAAACGGCGACGATCCTGGCCAGCAGCGGAATGGCATCTCCGATCAGGCCGTCCGGATAACCGCCTCCGTCGAAATGCTCGTGATGGTGACGCACGATGGGTAAGAGATCCTCGCCCGAGTGCAGCGGTGCCACGATTCCCTCGCCGATCGTCGTATGCGATTGCATGATGCGGCTCTCTTCGTTCGTCAGCGGACCGGCCTTGAGCAGAATGGAGTCGGGCACCCCGATCTTGCCGATGTCGTGGATCAGGCCGCCGCGGTACAGAGCCTCGAGGTCCGAGGCATCGAGTCCCAAACGGATGCCGAGCCTCCTCGCGGACTCGGCAACCCGCTTCGTGTGGGCTTCCGTGTAAGGGTCTTTCGCCTCGACGGCGGCCGCCAGCGAAAAAATCACACGCTCCGCGCTGTCCAGCGAGTCGTACACCCGCTTCAACCGCAGGGCCGAGCGGACGCGTGCCACGAGCTCGACACGATCGACCGGCTTGGACATGTAGTCATCCGCGCCGGCCTCGAGCGCTCGAACCCGGTCCTCCGTGCGGGCGAGTCCCGTGATCATCACGATGGGCACGAGCCTGCATTTCGGGTTGGCCTTGATGCGCTGGCAGAGTTCGTATCCGTCCATTCCGGGCATCTGCACGTCGAGCAGGATCAGGTCGGGCACCACCGCTTCGATGGATCTGAGCGCACGCAGGCCATCTTCGGCGGTGCGGACCTGGCACTCGACGCCGGCGAGGCACGCTTCGATCAGCTCGCGGTTCGCCTCTCCGTCGTCGACGACCAGAACGACGGGCTCGCGATGAGATCGGGACGCCGATTTGACCACGGCCACGGCCGTCATCTCGGCGGTCCGGCCGGGCCAGGCAGCCGGCTTGAGAGCGGTGATGAACTCGGTGGCGGTTGGGTAACGTTCGTCCGGCTTCTTGGCGAGCGCACGGCGCAGCGCATCCCCCAGGTGAGCAGAGAGCTCTCCCTTCAGCTCGTGGGTTGGGGGCACCGGACGTGTGACATGCGAGAGCAAAACCGCGGCCGGCGTCTCAGCCTGGAATGGCACGCGCCCGGTGAGCATCTCGTACGCCACCACCCCCAGCGAATACTGGTCGGAGGCCGGGCCTAGTGGCTCATCCGCCGCCTGCTCCGGCGACATGTATTCCGGGGTGCCCATGACGGTTCCAATGGCGGTGATCCTCTTCAGCGAGCCGAACATCCTGGCCAGGCCGAAGTCGCCGAGCACGGGGGTGCCGTCTTTGTGGAGCAGCACGTTGGATGGCTTGATGTCGCGATGCAGAACACCGTGGGAGTGTGCGTAATCAAGTGCAGAGGCCAGCGGTTCCAGAAGCTGGATGACCTGCTCGAGTCCTATCGGAGAGCCCACCTTGTCGGCCAGCGTGCCTCCCTCCACCAGCTCCATCACGATGTAGGTGAGGTCATCCTCCTGGCCGAAGTCGAACACCTCGAGGATGTTGGGATGCTTCAGCCGAGCGACCGACCGGGCCTCCTGCCGGAACCGCTCTCGGTGAGCCTCGTCGTCCGAGAAGAGATCAGGCAGCACCTTGATCGCGACGTACCTGTCGAGGGCCGGGTGATAGGCGCGGTAAACGGCGGCCATCCCGCCACGCCCGATCCGCTCGGTCAGGCGATAGGCCCCGACGCTCGAACCAACTCTGACGCTCACGGCCGCCGGCAGCTCGGTGTGTTAAGCAAGCGATGTCTCAGGGCTTTACAGCCTACCGGCGAAAGCGTCGAGTTCAGCGTGCTTAGGCTCAGTCTGTTTTCGGTGCCGCGGGTGCATTAATAGAGGACGCGCGCGAAGATGAAGATCCAGTCCTGCCGGCGGTAGGTGGAGGTATTGGCAACTACTCATATTTCTTAACAGAGGGGAACGGTCCCCCTCTCGTTAGGCCTAGGCGTGGGGTCGATCGTTGAATTCAGTGGGGTGACCCGCGCCTATGGCGCACGGCTTGCCCTCGATGACGTATGCCTGGCGCTGGAACCGGGGGAGCTGACATTTCTCGTCGGCCCCAGCGGGGCGGGCAAAAGCACCCTCCTGAAGCTCATCAACCGTGAGCTGCGTCCCACCAAGGGTGAGGTTTGGGTCGACGGCATGGCGGTTCACAATCTGAAGGCGTCACGGGTCGCCGCCCTCCGCCGCCGGGTCGGAGTCGTCTTCCAGAACTACAAGCTCCTGCCTCGATTGACCACGCTCGAGAACGTCGCGCTCGCGTTGCAGGTCGGTGATCTCCGGGTCTCTGACGAAGAGGCGAGGGATCGGTCTCTCGATGCACTCGAGGCGGTCGGATTAGGCGATCGCGGCGACGCGTTCCCGGACCAGCTTTCGGGCGGGCAGCAGCAGCGCGTGGCCGTGGCTCGGGCCGTGGTCGCCCAGCCGCCGCTCCTCATCGCGGACGAGCCGACAGGCAACCTCGACATGGACACGGCCTGGGAGATGATGGATCTGTTCGCCGACATCGCCGCCTGGGGCACCTCGGTGCTCATTGCGACTCACAACGTCGAGATCGTGACGCGGCTCCAGCGCCGCGTCCTGACATTGGTTCAAGGTCGCCTCGTTCGCGACCAGCCGGCCGGTCGCACCGGGAGGATGGCATGGCTGGCATCGTCGTGAAGGCGCGATTCCCGCGCCGCAGGATGGTGCGAACCGTCGTCGCGAACCTCTTTCGCTACCTTTTCGGAGGGGCGGTCCGCAACTGGATCCGCAACATCGGCGGCACCGCGCCGGCTCTTGGATCGATGACACTGCTCTTGCTTCTGACTGGTCTCGTGGGACTCTGCGGTTTCGCCATCCACAACCTGGACCAGCTCGAAGCCGGACAGGCGGCCGTCCTGCACGTGTACATCAGCGACGCCGCGACATCGGCCGAGGTCGATTCGCTGTGGGACCGCCTGGCCAAGGATGGACGTGTTGCGAGTGTCGACTACACGACGAAAGCTCAAGCCCTCCTGAGGGCGCAGAACATGCCTGGCCTGCCGCAGCTGGCGGACGCCAGCGACAGCAACCCGTTCCCCGCCAGCCTCGACGTGCATGTCAAGAGCGTCAACGACGTGGCCGCGATTGATGCGATGGTCCGTTACGACCTCGCGGTGGATCCGGTGTATCCGACCTCATATGACAAGGGCGCGTACCAGCGCATCCAGACGGTCCTGTTGGGGATCGCCGTCGCAGGATTCGCGTTCCTGGGCCTGCTCGGATTCGTCGCTGTGACCGTCACCATCAACAGCATCCGTTCCGCGATTCACGCTCGCCGGGACGAGGTCGCGATCATGCAGCTGGTCGGCGCGCCGCGCTGGATGGTCCGCGGACCGTTCATCGTCGAAGGCGCCATCACCGGTGCGCTAGCCGGCGCGGCGGCGGGACTGGTCACCTTTGGTTTGTCGTTCGCCGGCATCACTGCGGCTTCGAACTCCTTCACCCAATTCGCGCCGGGCGTGACGGTCGCCGTGGCGGCGGTCGCGGCGGCGCTCGTCTTCGCAACCGGTCTGGGTCTTGGCTCCGGCGCTTCGATGATCGGCGTCCGGAGGCATATGGAGTCATGAAGGCCGCACTCCTCGCGCTCTTGCTTGCGCTCGTGGTCCTGAGCGCCGGTCGTTCCGGAGTGAGCGCCGACGCGCAGTCCGATGCCCAGCAGCAGAAGGCGGTGATCGATCAGATCCGCGCCCAGCTCGGGAGCAACCTCGCCGACGCAATGGCCGCGCAGCAGCAGCTGAGACAGTCGCTCCAGGACAACGCGGCTCAGCAGAACGATCTAAGAGGCAAGATCGCCGACGTCCAGGCGAAGATCACCGCGCTGGACGAGCAGATCGCCGATGCCCAGCGACGTGAGGCGATTCTGGCGCGCCGGATCGATGCGGAGCGCGCCCAGCTTCACCAGCTTGCCCGGGCCATCTATGTCGCGCCGACCTCAGTGCTGGTCATGCTCGGCGAGTCGCAGAGCTTGACTGACCTGCTGACGCGGATTTCCGACCTCGGAGTCGCCGGATCGCGCTCCGCCGAGCTCAAGAGAGCGCTGACTGACGACCTCACCGAGCTTCAAGGTCAACGTAAGAGAGAGCAGGATGCTCGCGACGAGCAGGTCAAGCAGCGCGAGCAGCTCGACTCGCAGCTTTCGCAGCTCCAAAGCCTGGAAGCGCAGCAGGAGAAGGCGATAGCCGATCTCGACGAGAAGATCAGCCAGACCCGCTACGAGATCGCCCGACTCAATGTGCAGTCGGCGCAGCTGGCTCAGCAGATAACCGACATGCTGCAGCAGCAGCAAGACGCCATCATCGCCGCGGCGATGCAGTCGGTCTGGACCCAGATGCAGCTTTGGTCTCAATCGAACAGCGTCGGTCAGATCCAGGTGAGCACCGGGCACTCGACCAAGTACCGATTCATCTGGCCTGAACCGCAAGCGCAGATCTCGCAGTCGTTCGGCCCAAGCACCTACTGGTTCGAACCGCCCTACGGCGCCTACCCGCACTTCCACACGGGCATCGACCTGGTCGAGCCGTTCGGCTCGGCGGTCTTCGCGGCGGATGACGGCGTGGTGGCGCTGGTCGGCGCCTCGAGCAGCGGTTACGGCAACTACGTGGTGATCGCTCATTCCGGGGGGCTCGACACGCTCTACGGCCACCTCTCGACATCGCTGGTCAAGGTCGGCCAGTCGGTCACTCAGGGTCAGCCGGTCGGGCTCGAAGGTTCATCGGGCAATTCCACCGGCGCGCACCTGCATTTCGAGCTGCGCATCAACCAGAAGCCGATCGACCCCACCCCCTACCTGCCTCCGGGCGCGCCGTCACCGTTCAAGGGATAGCTTCGAGGGCGCTCGTCACTGCCATTGCAGGGCCCGCTCAGGGTTTCTGACAGACTGGCCTCGTGCGAGGGATCGTCTTCGGCCTGATCCTGGTCCTGGGTCTCACTCTCTCGATCCTGTCGCTGCGACCGGGAGGCCTGCGGCGTCAACTTCGTATGGCGGCGCGCCGATTGCGCATCGTCTTGGTTCTCGGTGGGATCTACTTTGTGGGCTCACTGATCATCCGCCTGGTGTTTCCAAACGGACCCGCCTCCGACTACGGTCCTCCTGCTCTGGCGACCGTTCTCGCGGTCATATTCGTGTATGCCGGTCGTGACCCGGTGATGCCCCCCGACACCTCACAGCCGGCTCGTTAGCACACCGTCGCCGATCACGTCCGGGCCGGACGTTCCCCTTCGGAAAGTGTCGCGATTCGGGCGATCCGCTCTTCGCTGATCTCCATGTCAAACACCTCTTCAATTACGGCCGCCCAGCCATGGATGAAGTACCGCCAGCCATCGTGGACCTGAAGCCTGCGTCCCGCGCTTTGGATGAGCGCCTGCCTCAGGAACGGCAGCTCGCCTCGGTAGTTGAGCTCCCACACAAGACCGCCCGCGGGAAACATGGCTGCATCCGTGATCGGCGAGCCTGGAGTGTCCTTGCCCATCCCAGTCGCATTGATCACCAAGGAGGCCGGCGGCAGGGAGCGCACGAGCTCGTCATTGACTCGCGGGTCGACGTTTTCGATGTAGTCGATGTTGAGTGCTGAATTCAGCCTTGCGTGGATCGCCCGCATGCTTTGGAGCCGAGCCTCGCTGCGATTCACCACGGTGATGCGGGCCGGCCCTTGGGCGGCCGCGGCCAGCTTGATCAGGTGGACGGTGATCGCGATCGCCGAGCCGCCAGCGCCAAGACACAGAACCTCGCCGGAAGTCTTTCGCCAGTGATCCTCGGGCAGGAATTCGCGAAGCGACCTGCCGGCCGAGATCGGATCGGTCGCTCGAGCCCACAACAGACCCTCGCGCTTGGAGAGGCATGAGGATTCACCGCACAGCTGCGCGTTTTCGTCAATTCGGTCAAACAGGTCGCGGCATGCTTCGAAGAGATCGATCTTGTGGGTCGTGATGAGCGCCCCCCGCTCGTGCTCATCCCCTTTGAGGCGCTCGACCAGGCCTCGATATATCTCACGCGGAGCGTGGATCGGCACATCGTGGCCCACCAGGCTCACGTCTCCCAGGCCAAGCTCTTTCGCCCAGGCAGGGAAAAGCCGCGTTGCGGCCGACTGTCCTGTGCTGACGCCGATAAAGGCGAGCTGAGTCAGGTGGCCAGGGTGCGCGACGCGCGGCGCGCGTGTTCCTTGTAGGCGGCGTCGAAAAGCTCCTCGGAACGCTTGCGACCGACCTCGGCCGCGCTCGTGATCACCGCGGGAGGCTTGCCCATCGCCACAAGTAGCTCGGCGGTGCGCACCTTGATCGAGTTGGCGATGGCCACGGCGGCAAGCGTGGAGCCCGGACCGACCGGCGTCTCGGCCAGTCCTTCGAGGCGGCATAGAGCGTCGCCCGCGGGCGTGCAGAGATCGATCACAACGTCCGCCTCATCGGAGAGCCTCGCGCCGACGCGCTCATCCACCTCCCCGGCCTGCGACTGCGCGACTGATGTCACGGCGATGACGGGCAACCCCCTGCGCCGCGCACCACGCGCCATCTCGACCACCACCGCGCCGAGGCCGCTGGCGGAGAAGGCGATCAGGGCATCCTTCGGCGAGAACTTGAAGTTCGACAGGATGACCTCGGCCAGGCCTGGCGTGCGCTCGATGAACATCGCCTGGCGCTGGCCGTTGGCGCCGACCACCTGAGTGTGGAAGGTCATCGACAGCTCGACGATGGGGTTGAAGCCGGGATACGAGCCGTAGCGGGGGAACATCTCCTCCACCGGAATCCGAGAGTGTCCGGTGCCGAAGAGGTGGACCAGGCCGCCGGCGCCGATCGCTTCGGCGCAGATCTGACTGGCTCGCTCGATGGGTTCGGACTGCGTTCTCTCGATCTTCTCCAGGATCTCGATCCCGGCTTTGATCCAGCTCGAGCCCTCGCTCGTGGACATCAGTCAGCCGGTGACCCCGGAATCGACCTGGACCGGTTCCCAATGCCCGCTCTGCATCGACTTGTAGGCCGCATCGAGGACGCAGTTGACGATGTATCCGTCCACAAAATCCTCTCGGGGCTGCTTGCCATCGACAAAGCACTCCACGAAGTGGCGCATCTCCTCCTGATAGCCATAGACCCGAGCCTCGTCGGGAATTGGAAAGACCCATCCAACGTCGGCGTCCGCCTTCTCCATCAGGTAGCCGGCGGGTTCCTGGATGAAGGCGCGAATGCGGGTGGAGCTCGTATCCGTGACGATGCGGCCCATCGTGCCGTAGACCTCGTTGCGCAGCTCCATTCCACCTTTGGCCGTCCATGAAGCCTCGGTCAGTGACGTTCGACCGTCCTCCAGGCGGAGGAGGAGAACCGCGTTGTCCTCGCCCTTCGTCTTTTCCTTGTGGACCAGGGTCGCACCCCACGCGAACACGTCCTTGATCCGATTCTCCTTGCCGAAGAAGTAGCGCGCGGCCTCAATCGTGTGGCATCCCATGTCGAGGAGCGCGCCTCCGCCGGCCGTCTCAGCGTCCCAAAAATGGGGCGCGTGCGGACCGGAGTGCGCCTCTCGAGCACGCACTGTCAGCACATCTCCGATAGCCCCGCTCGCGATCATGGACCGAGCGCGCATCACGTCCGGTGAGAAGACTTCCGTCTCGGCATAACCGTGCATCACTCCGGCCTTGCGTACGAGGTTCACCATCTCGGCAGACTCGCGCGAGCTCCTTCCGAGTGGCTTCGTGCACACGATCGCTTTACGCTGCGCCGTCGCTGCGCGAACGGCCGGAAGATGCAGGTGGTTGGGCAGTGCGATGACTACGAGCTGGACCTCGTGGTCGGCGCACAGATCCTCGATGCTCGTGTAGCGCCGGGGGACACCGTAGCGCCCGCCGAACTCCTTGGCGCGTTCGTCGGACCTCGAGTAGTTGGCGACGACCTGGGCTCCCGGAACGTCGCGCAGCCCGTCCATGTAGAAGTCGGCGACGAACCCCGAACCGAGCATCCCGATGTTGACCACGACGGACAGATTAGCCTACGGCCGGAGCGGTCCCGGCGCCGTGAAGGGCGGCGCCGATCGCCCCGGCCCAGATGCCCAGCTCGGCGCCAACCACGTCGACCGCGTTGACGTCGGTGACGAACACCCGCCGCCGGAGCTCCGCCCGCAAAGGCTCGAGCAGGATCTCTCCGGCAGCGGCGATGCCGCCGCCGACGACCACGCGATCGACGCTCAGCAGCACGAGCACGTTGCTCACGCCAATGCCCAGATACTGTCCGGCGGCGATCAGGCCCTGCTGGGCTTTGCCGTCTCCGGCATGGGCGGCCTCCACGCACTGCTCGACGGTCGGCCGCCCGCAGATGGCGACGATCGCGTCAGCTTTCGCCAAGGCCTCGAGGCAGCCCCGGTTGCCGCAGTTGCAGAGGGGACCGTCGGGGAGGATGGTCTGGTGGCCGAACTCGCCGGCGGTACCGTCGTGGCCCTGATAGAGACGCCCGCCAAGGATCAGTCCTCCGCCTACTCCGGTGCCGAGCGTGATCCCGAGCATCGAGCCGGCCCCTCGACCAGCGCCGAGCTGGTGCTCCGCCAGGGTGAAGGCCCTCGCATCATTGATCAGCCGAGTCGGAACCTGCATCGTCGCACTTACCTCGGCGGCGACCGGCACGCCTGCCCAGTTGCCGGGTACGTTGGGGATGAAACGGGTCGTGCCCAACACCGGATCGTAAAGGCCGGGCATACCGACGCCGACCGATTCGATCGCGGTCCACTTTTGGGATGAGCCGCGCGCCACGCTGATCAGCTGCTCGACGACGCTCCGCTCGCCCCGCGTGGTGTCCGTCCGCACCTGGCCCATGTCCAGAACATGCGGAGCCGACTCGTCGCGTTGCAGAACCACCCACTTGAGGTTGGTTCCTCCGACGTCTATCCCCAGGTGAGCTGGGGAAGTCGCCGCGGACATGGCGCTTATAGTGCCATTCATGTCGACGGCGTCCCGCGTGCATGTCTGAGCCGGTGGTCGTGACTGTGCTCGGAGCCATCGCGCCTGAGCAGCTGGGCGTGACCGACGCGCACGACCACCTGTTTCTGCGTACGCCCGCGCTTCCCGGTCAAGAGTTCGACGACGTCGATAGTGCGACGGACGAGGTGGTCGCCGCCAAACGCGGCGGGCTGCATGCGATCGTCGAGGTCACCCCAATCGGCTGTGGACGCCGGCCGGCGAGCTTGAGGGCCGTGGCCGAAACGACGGGCGTCCAGGTCGTGGCCGCCACCGGCTACCACCGCGACGCACACTACCCGCCAAATCATTGGGTGCGTGAAGCGACGGTCGACCTGCTGGCCCAGCGCATCCTGACCGACCTCACGGAAGGGATGCATCCCGACGACTGGCTGGCTTCCGCACCGCTCGACACGGCTCGGGCCGGCGTGATCAAAGCGGGAGCTTCCTACCAGCACATCAGCAATCTCGAGGAACGTCGATTGGTGGCCGCCGCGATGGGCAGTCGAGCAACCGGCACGGCGATCCTGGTGCACACGGAGGTGGGCACGTGCGCGCACGCGATCATCGATGTCCTCATGCGTGAAGGAGTGAGACCGGACCGCATCATCCTCGCCCACCTCGACCGCAATCCCGACTTGGAGCTCCACTCCGAAGTCGCCGCCCGAGGCGTCACGCTCGAGTACGACACACCAGGCAGGATCAAATATCACCCTGACAGCGTGCTGATCGACCTCATCGAAGAGATGGCTGTAGCCGGGAACATCGGCCGGATGCTGCTCGGCCTCGACCTCGGGCGGCGCGATTACTTCGTGGCATATGGCGGAGGACCGGGCCTCACGTACCTCATGGATTCATTCGTGCCGAGGCTGCGCACACGGATCGGGGAGCCGGCGGTCGAAACCATCCTTGTAGCCAACGCAGCTCGAGCGTTCTCGCTTTCTGACGGACGCCGATGAATCAGCGCTTTGACGTCGTGGTGGTCGGGGGCGGCTCAGCGGGCAGCTCGGCTGCGATCAGCGCCGCCCGCCAAGGGGCACGCACGCTGCTGGTGGATCGCCTTCCGTTCCTGGGTGGCACATCGACGGCGGTCCTCGACACTTTCTACGCCTTTTACACGCCAGGCGAAGCGCCGCGCCGCGTCGTCGGCGGCCTCGCATGGGAGGTGGTCGAGGAGCTCACCGCCGCGGGTGTCGCATTCGAGCGTCCCAATACCTACGGCGCAGGCACAGGTGTCACGTATGACCCTGAGGTCCTCAAGGTCGTCTGGGAGCGTCTCGCCGAGGGGGCCAAGGTCGACGTCTTGCTTCACACATGGGCCACTGGCGTCGAGGTGCAGGACGGCCGGATCTGCGCCATCCGTCTCTGGAACAAGGGCGGCGAATCCGTGGTGGAGGCCGGCGCCGTGGTGGATGCGTCGGGCGACGCCGACCTGTGCCATATGGCGGGCGTTCCATACGACGATGCCCGCTCGACGCCCGACCAGCAGTCCCTGTCGACGATCTTCCGTTGCGCCAACGTCGACGTGGACCGAGCGGCGAGCCTTCCGAAAAGCGAGCTGTGGGCATTGATGCGCGAGGCCTCGGACAGCGGCCGGTATCGCCTTCCGCGCCTGGAGGGGTCATGGCACCGCACACCGCATCCCGGCGTGGTCACGGTGCACATGACGCGAATCCCGAATGTCGACGCGACCGATCCGCTCCAGCTGACGCGCGCGGAGATCGAAGGTCGAAGACAGGTGCAGGAGTACCACCGTTTCCTTCGCGACCTCGTGCGGGGCTTCGAGCACTCGGTGCTCGTTGCCACCAGCCCCGCGATCGGCGTGCGTGAAAGCCGGCGCGTGATGGGCGACTACCGCCTCACGCGTGATGACGTTCTTGGCGCTCAGCGGTTCGCGGACGAGGTTGCGCTTTGCGGAGCCCCGATCGAAGACCACACGGCCGGAGTGGATACGAGGTGGACATATGTGCCGGGAGGCGGCGTCTACGGCATCCCTTATCGCTGTCTCCTGGCGAGCGAAATCGAAGGGATGCTCGTGGCGGGCCGCTGCTTTTCCGCATCCCATGATGCACATGCGTCCGCACGATCGATGGCCACCTGCATGGCGATGGGCCAGGCAGCAGGCACGGCCGCGGCGCTTGCGGTCGCCTTGCACGAGGCCCCGCGATCAGTCGACGCAGGCCGGCTGCGCGCTCAGCTGGCCGACGATGGCGCGCTGCTCGAGCCCATCTAGACGCCTCTAGCTCGCGCTCACCCCTGCGACCGCCATCACGTGACGGATCCTGTCCACCGCGAGCTCGGCGTCACGAAGCAGCCCCGCTCCGTCGGCAAGCACGAAGAGCTCGGCGAGGTGCACCGCGGAACGTCCGCTTTCGAGCCCTCCGACCATTCGGAAATGGTCCTGGTGCCCGTTCAGGTATGCGATGAAGACGATCCCGGTCTTGTAGTAAAAAGTCGGGGCGCCGAAGGCGTGGCGTGAAACCGGAACCGTCGGCTTCAGGATGGCGTCGAACTTTTTCGCATCGCCCGCGTCGAGCGCGATCAAGGCGGCTGACGCCGCGGGCGCGATGAGATCGAATGCCCCGAGCAACGCGTCGCTGTAGCGCTCACCGTCGCCCGCGATGGTCGTGGGGTAGTCGAAATCGTCGCCCGTGAACATGTGCACGCCTTGTGGCAGCCGCCGCCTCATCGCGATCTCGCGCCCTTGGTCGAGCAGCGAGAGCTTGAGTCCTTCGACCTTCTCTTGATGCGAGACGATGATCTCGAGGCACGCGTCCATCGCGTGGTCCAGATCGCCATGACCCCAATAGCCGGCAAGCGCCGGGTCGAACATATCGCCCAGCCAGTGGATCAACGCGGGACGGCTGAGTTGGGAGAGCACGCGGTCGTACACGCGCGCGTAGTCGTCAGGCCCGCGCGCGATCCTCGCCAGCTCGCGGCTGGCCATGATGACGACCTGTCCGCCCTGCTCCTCGACGAAACCGCACTGCTCCTCGTAGGCAGCTTCGACGTCGCGCAGGCTGCGGGCTGATCCCGGCTCGAGCTGATCGGTCTGGGCGCCGCAGACGATCCTGCCGCCGACCGCCTTGGCTTCCGCGACAGAGCGCTTGATCAGCTCCCGGGCGGCGCTCCAGTCCAGACCCATCCCGCGCTGCGCGGTGTCCATCGCCTCGGCGACGCCCAGCCCGTAGCTCCAGATGTGCCTGCGAAAGGCGAGCGTCCGCTCCCAATCGATCACCGCCGGAGAGACCGGGCTTGTGTCGGCCAGCGGATCGGCCACGACGTGGACCGCGGCGTAAGGGATGCGCGACCGGGAGGGCACCCCGCTGTCGGCGTACAGAAACTCGCCCTTGATCGTGTAGTCGAAAACGGTCCCGTCCCTGCGCGGCAAGCGGACGAGCTCACCCATCCTCAGATGTCCCCATCTGCCCGCATGGCCGCGATCTGCTCAGCACTGAAGTCAACCTCGGCGAGGATCTCATCCGTGTGCTCACCGAGCTCCGGCGGCGGTCGTCTCAGGGTCGCCTCGCCTGAGCTGTATCGCACCGGATGCTTGAGCACCCGCACGCGACCCGCGCGTGGATGCTCGAACTCGAGAACCGGGGCGATGTGCTTGACCGCGACATCCTCGAAGGTTTCGCTCAGGTTGTTGACCGGCGCGCACCAGACATCGTGTTCGCGAAGGAGCTCGACCCATTCCGCGGTCGTGCGGCGGCGAAAGTAGAGATCGAGGATGGCGCGGATCTCGTCACGCTTCGTGAAAGCATCGGAGGGGTCGAGGTACGGCGCCAGATCGGCGGGGCCGCCGAGGATCTCGCTGATCACCTTCATCGGCGTCATGGAGACCGCCACGTGGCCGTCGGACGTGGCATAAAAACCGTACGGGACGGAGTGAAACGTCTCGGCGATCGGGGCCTTCGGACGTTGAATCGTCGCGCCGTTCAGGTGATAGACGACCGGTTCCGCCTGCAGGTCCAGCGCGGCCTGCACCATGACGAGCTCGACTCGCTGCCCTTCGCCGGTGCGCGCGCGGTGAACCAGGGCGCCGAGGATCCCCATCGCAAGCAGCGTCGCGCTGTGCTGATCGACGACAGCCGCGGCAGAGGGCAAAGGGCCGGTGGACTCCGTCCCGGTGTTGGCGCCGAGTCCAGAGATCGCCTGGATGAGCAGGTCCTGCCCAGGCAGGTGGCGGTACGGGCCGTCGCTTCCGTAGCCGGAGCCGGACGCGTAGATGATCTTGGGATTGATCTCGTGCAGAGCGTCGTAGCCGAGACCCAGGCGGTCCATGACACCAGGCCGGAAGTTTTCGACCATCACGTCCGCCGTCTTCACAAGCCGTTTGGCGACGTCGAGGCCGCGGTCACTTTTCAGGTTCAAGGTGACGCTGCGGAGGTTCCGGTTCGCCAGCATAAAGAAGGCGCTGACCCCTCCGATGAACGTATCGGCCCCCGCCCAGCCGCGCTCCCACGCTCCTCGGCCGGGCGGCTCGATCTTGATCACGTCCGCGCCCATATCGGCCAGGTACTGACAGGCGGCCGGCCCAAGCAGGAACTGCGTGAAGGCGAGGATCCGCACGCCCGCCAGGAGCTGAAGACCTGGCTGTTCGCTCAACTGACGAGCTGCATGATGTGCGTGGCCACGGCAACCAGCTCATCCTTTTGGTTCTTGACCTCGATCTTGGCGATCGTGCGTTCGCGTTCGAGCTCGATGCCCGAGATCTCGTAGTCGATGGTCAGCGTGTCCCCGAAGTAGACCGGTTTCAGGAATCGAATCCGGTCATAGCCGACGGAGACCATCGGCCGGTCAAAGTCCTGGAG
>VBKD01000018.1 GCA_005888075.1 Chloroflexota bacterium | reverse complement strand
CCACAAAACAGCTGACCACGAGAATCAGCAGCAACCCCGCGTCCCAGATCAACTGTGGACCGTGCCAGGCAAGATTCCAGATCGGTTCGACACTGTCTGTTCCATACGTCATCAGCTGCATCGGGAGAACCCCGACGAGCAGCCACCAACGGTGCCACAGCGGCGGTGTCGTGCGCAGGGTGAGCCACGCAGCGAGGACCAGGATGCTGTAGTCCAGCTCGTGAAAGTGGAATGCGACTGCAGCCGAGCCGAGAAGCCCGGCGGCGAAAACTATCTCGAGCTCGCCCCTTCGCCGCCGAGCAACGAACATCGCGGCAGCTCCTTGAATGCCCCACAGCGCATAGGTCAGCGGTCCGGTTCCGAGCAGATTGGCAAGCGTGTAAAGGGTGTGAGCGGGATTCGACTGGCCGAGGTTGAGTGCCTGCCACCAGCTCTCCAGCCCAGACGGGCCAAGCGCAACCGCGGTGGCAAGCCCCAGCGCCGCGCAGGCGCCGGCCCAGGTGATCACAACCCGGCCGCGGCCGCTGATCAGAAGCGCAACCGGGATGAGCGCGATGTCCTGAGGTTTGAGGAACATCGCCAGCGCCAGCGCCACTCCAGCCGCAAGCGGTCGCTCGTGCGCACTGAGCCACCATGTCGCCGCGACCAGCGCGATCAGGAAGATGGTCGGCTGGCCGAAATAGAACGCGAACAATACCGGCCAAAGCCCGAGGGCCAGCAGCAGAAGCGTGAGCTTGGCCAGGCCAGTGTACGGGGCAGCCAAGTGCCAGGCCAGGACGAGCGTCCCGAGGGACAGCAGTGTCCACAGCCCGTACGCCACCGGTTCCGGGAATGCCGTCAGCGGCGCGAACAGCCATGCAACCAGAGGCGGGTGGAGATAGGTGTATAGCGAGTCGATGTGGCGTTGACCGGCGGGAAACCCTGCCGAGAGCGAGCGCAATATCGCCTGGTCGTAGATCGTTGACCACCCGTATCTCACGCCCGCCTCCGCCGCCACGTACGTCATCCGAACATCCTCGTGCACTGGAGCGAATGCATAGAGCAGGATCCAGCGAGCGAGCGAGTAAAGAGCCGCCCAGCCTGACGCGACTGCGGCCGCAGCCAGCCACAGCGGCGGCCTGCGGACCGAGGTAGAAACGTTCACCGGGCCATCATTCTCGGCTGGTCGCCTGCACCAGCTGCCGGATCAAGCGTGGCTTGGGCTCCAGTCGTTTGAGGCGCGGCTCGAGGCCCAGGAGCATGATCCAGACCGGCTCCCACAGCAGCATCGGGATGGGCATTCCGATGGCGATGAACTGCGCGGCCGCGATTCCTGCGACCAGCCAGATGCGCTGAGTCATGCTGGGCTGGGTCCGCAGGACGATCCAGGCCGCTAGGACGAGGATCGCAATATCGTCCTCGTGCAGGTAGGTCGCGGACGCCGTGGTGCCGACGAGGCCGAGCGCGAACACCAGATCGAGTCGGTCACGCCGGTACCAAGCCAGGGCCAGCGCTCCTAATCCCAGCACGACCTCCACGCCGGTCGCCAGCGGGGTCCGGCCGAAGATAAAGGCATAAGTCATGGGCCCTGTGTGGGGATCCGCCCTGGCCATCCCGAGGTCGTTGAGCCACGCAGCGAACCCGGCCGGACCGAGAGATAGAGCTGACATGACAGCGAGACCGGCGCCGGTCAGGGCGAAAACCGCCACGGGGCGCCATCGCCCGCTCACCAGCAGAGCCAGAGGGACCAGAAACGCGTCCTGCGGCTTGAAGAAGAATGGGAACGCCAGCACGATTCCGGCGAGCGCCCAGCGATCTCGGTCGAGCAACCACCACGCCACGGCCAGCAGGGCGAGATCCGCCACCACCCACTGGCCTTGCCAGAACTGGTAGTGGACCGGCCACGTGGCCAGCGAGATGAGCAGCACGGTTATGCGAACCAGTCGCGAGCCGGGGCAGACCAGCCAGCACGCTGCGATGAAGGCGCACAGGTTGATCAGCGTCCAGGCGACGTAGGCGGTGGGTATCGGGAGCCAGGCAAGGGGGACGATGATCCAGGCGGCGGGGGGCGGGCTCAGGTACAGATGCATCGAGTCGATCAGGCTCCCGACGGGACCAAGGCCGGCCGACGCCTGCTTCTCCAGGTCGAGGTCGTAGATGTGCGACCAGCCATGGTTTAGCCCGATTCGCGAGGCCACCTGCCACACCCGGAAGTCCTGAGCGTTCGGATCCCAGACGAAATGGTCGATCCATCGTCGGACCCCGAATGCGACTGTGATGGCAGCGGTCAAAGCGGAGGCGGAAAGCCAGATGGGTGGCAAATTGACGGCCTGGGGAGACCGGATCGGTGAGGCTAGCCGCATGGCGGCACATTTTGGCGCGTCCCGCCGGAGTTCAGATCAGTAGACCGGAGTCTCCAGGCTCACGGCTTCGAGCCACTTGCGGCACGCGGTGAGGAACCTCGCCGCCTGCAGGCCGTCGAGCACGCGATGGTCGAACGAGAAGCAGAGGTACATCATCGGCTTGATCCCGATCATCCCGTCGACGGCCATCGGTCGGTCGACGATCGCCTCCATGGTCAGGATGCCCGCCTGGCCCGGATTGATGACCGAATAGCTGAACAGCGTTCCAAACGTGCCGGAATTGTTGACAGTGAAGGTGCCGCCGCTGAGCTCGTCTGCTTTCAACTGCTTGTTGCGGGCGCGGCTCGCCAGGTCGTTCACTGCGCGCGCCAGGCCGGCGATCGACAGGCCGTCCGCCTTGCGAACGACCGGCACCAGGAGCGTGTCCTCCATCCCCACGGACACACCGAGGTTGATGTCGCGATGGAGGATGAGCTCTGTCTCGTTGAAAGTCGAGTTGACCTCAGGGTGCTCCCGAAGGGCAGAGATCGCGGCAGCCATGACGTACGGCAGGTAGGTGAGCGAGAAGCCTTCCTGCTTCTGGAAGGCGCCCTTGGCCGCGTTGCGGTTCGCCACAACGCCGGACATGTCCACCTCTTGTGTCTGCCAAGCATGAGGGATTGTGGTCTTCGATCGAGTCATGTTCTCGGCGATCAGGCGTTTCACCCGCGTGAGCTGCACGACCTGGTCGCCCTCTCCGGGTTTCACGGGCGCGGCGGGCGCCGGGGCGGCGGGAGCGGCCTTGGCCTGGGCCGCGAAATCCTGCACGTCCTTCTTCGTCACGCGGCCACCGATGCCCGTGCCCGTCACCCTGGACAGATCGACCCTGAGCTCAGAGGCGGCCATCTGCACGCCGGGTGAGAAGCGGTGCTCGCCGGAGTCAGTGCTTGCGGCTGGAGCTTCTTCAGTCGCCCTCTCCCCAACCATCTCCCGCGGAGCGGGAGATGGGGCAGCTGCTTCCGCAACCTTCTCTCGCGGGGCGGGAGCGACGGCAACTTCTTCCACGGCTCTCTCCCCAACCCTCTCCTGCGGAGTGGGAGCGGGGGCAGGTGCCGTCGCGGCTCCATCCCCGGTTTCGACCACCGCGATCTCGGCTCCGGCTTGCACCGTCTCGCCTTCCTTGGCCAGGATCTCGCGCAGGATGCCGGACACCGGCGCGGGAACCTCGGCGCTCACCTTGTCCGTGTCGACCTCGAGCATGGGCTCGAACTCGACGACCTTGTCGCCCGGCTTGACCAGCCAGCGGGAGATCGTCCCCTCGTGGACGGATTCGCCAAGCTGCGGCATGACCACCCGGGTCGTTGTTGCCATCTCTAGTAAGCCGCCAGCTCCCTCAGCGCCTTGGTGATCTTGTCGGGCGTCGGCATGAAGTACTCCTCCATCGGGACCGCGTAAGGCATGGAAGGTACGTCGAGCCCGCCGAACCGCTTCACCGGGGCGTCGAGCCAGCGCCAGGCTTCGTCGGCGATGAGGGCCGCGATCTCCGACCCTATCGAGACGCTGAAGTTGTCCTCGTACAGGACCAGGCACTTGCCAGTCTTGCGAGCCGACGCGAGGATCGCCTCCCTGTCGAGGGGATATACGGTGCGCAGGTCGACTATCTCGACGCTGACGCCGTCAGCCTCCAGGTTTTTCGCCGCTTCGAGTGCGTAATGCACCATCAGGCCGTAGCAGAACACGGAGATATCGCTTCCTTCACGGACGGTGCGCGCAACCTTCAGCGGGATCAGGTATTCACCCTTCGGCACCGGCTCTTTGAACATCCGGTACAGCCGCTTGTGCTCGAAGAAGAGCACCGGGTCCGGGTCGCGGATCGCCGCGATGAGGAGGCCCTTCGCCTCATATGGGCTCGAGGGGATGACGATCTTCAAACCCGGCGTGGCGAAGCGCGCCTCGATGGATTGGGAGTGATAAAGCGCGCCGTGCGCGTGGCCGCCCATCGGCGCTCGGACGACCAGCGGGACCGACCAGTCGCCGTCGCTGCGATAGCGGTACTTCGCGGCCTCATTGGTGATCGAGTTGAACGCCATGTGCGCGAAGTCCGTGAACTGGATCTCGGCCACCGGTCGCTTGCCGGCAACCGCAAGGCCGAGTGCGACTCCGACGATCGATGACTCCGCTAGCGGTGTATCGATGACGCGCGCTTCGCCGAAACGCGCCCGCAGGCCATCGGTGACGAGAAACACGCCGCCCTTCTGGCCGACATCCTCTCCGAGCACCATGACTCTCTCGTCGCGCTCCATCTCCTCGGACAGCGCCGAGCGCAGGGCCGCGACCATGTTCATGTCCTCGGTTTCGGCGCCCGGGGGCGGATCGATGGCCTTGGGCGCCTCGATCGCGTACACGTTGGTCAGCGCGTTCTCGGGCGGCGGGTCGGCCGATTCCATGCCTTCGCGCGTCGCCTGCGTGACCTCCTCTTTGACGCGCTCCTCGGATTCGGCGACCTCTTTGGCGGTCATCACGCCCTCGTCGAGCAGCTGCTTCTTGAATCGTTCGAGGCAGTCGTTCTGGGCCAGCAGCTCGATCTCTTCTTGCGAGCGGTAGCGGCGCTGGTCGTCCTCGGACGAGTGCGCGCCGAGTCGATCGACGAGGCACTCGATCAGCGTCGGACCCTGACCCGCTCGTGCGCGCTCGACGGCCTCCTTCGAGACGACGTAGCACGTGACCGGATCTCTTCCGTCGACCGTGACGCCCGGAAATCCATAGCCCGCCGCGCGCTGCGCGACGTACTCGATCGCGTACTCCTTGCGGAACGGCGTGGAGATGGCGAAGCCGTTGTTCTCGCAGACGAAAATCTCCGGCACTTTGTAGATGGATGCGAAGTTGAAGGCCTCGTGGGCGTCACCCTCGGCGCCCGCACCCTCGCCGTATGCGGTCATCAGGACCTTGTCGGTGCCGTCCATCTTCAGGGCGTACGCGATGCCCGCGCCGCGGACCATCTGCGTCGCGACAGGGGATCCGCCAGACGTGATGTTCAGCCGTGAGTCCGAGAAGTGGCCCGGCGTCTGCTTGCCGCCGGAGGCGGGATCGGCGGCCTTCGCCAGCACGGCCAGCATGAGGTCGAGGGGCGTGATGCCCATGCGCATGCAGAGCACGACATCGCGGTAGTACGGGGCGAGCCAGTCGTATTTTGGTTTGAGGGGCCAGGCGACGCCAATCTGCGCCGCCTCGTGGCCGGCACAGGAGATGATGAACGGCGCCCTGCCCTGCCGGTTCAGGACCTGGAAGCGGTAGTCGATCTGCCGCCCCAACAAGATGTACCGGAACCACTCTTTGAGGGTCTTTTCGTCGAGGTCGGTGTCGCGCCAAGCGACGGGTTCCTGGAAACGCCAGTCAGGACTGAATGCGGGGCCTTTGGTCTTGACGCTTTGAGCCATGTTGCCTAGATGTGGATCGCGTGGCCATCCACGGCCAGCGCAGCCTCCATGACCGCCTCGCTCAGCGTGGGGTGCGGGTGGATGTTGCGGCCCATCTCCCAGGCGTCACCCTGGAAGAGCTGGGTGAGCGCGGGCTCGGCGATGAGCTCGGTCGCGTTGGCTCCAACGATATGAGTTCCGAGGATCTGACCTGTCTTGGAATCCGCGACGACCTTGACGAAACCTGCGGTCTCGCCGTGAATGATGGCGCGGCCCAACGCCGTGAACGGAAAGCGGCCGGACTTGACCTCGTGGCCCTTTTCCCGCGCCTGCTGTTCGGTCAGACCAACCGAGGCGATCTGCGGGTGCGAGTAGGTGCATCGCGTGACGAGCTCTTGCTCGAACGGAGCGACTCGCTGGCCGCCGATGTGAGGTCCGCATCCACTCGTCGACTTTGATGAAACCGTTGGGTTGGGTGGTCACGCCGAGCTGCTCGAGGCCGATGTCCTTGGAACGCGGCGCCCGGCCCACCGCCACCAGTAGCTGCCGTGCCCAGACCTCGCCCTGCTCCGTGTCGACGCTGACGCCGTCGCGAGCTTTCGACGCGCCCTTGACCTTGACCCCCACGCGGCAGTCGATGCCCGCCTTCTTGAAGGCGTTGAGCATCTCTTTGGAGATGTCCTGGTCCTCTAGCGGCACCAGCCGGTCGAGCGCCTCGAGCAGGGTCACCTTCACGCCGAGCTGGTTGTAGAAGGTCGCGAACTCGACACCGACCGCGCCGGCTCCGATGATGCAGATCGACTCCGGAACGTCGGCGGCCAGAGTTGCGTGGTCCGACGAGATGATGTATTTGCCATCGAACTCGAGCCCCGGCAGGGTCTTGACGGTGGACCCGGTCGCGACGACGACGTCTTTGGCCTTGATCTGCTTGCCGCCGAGCTCCAGGGTGTTCCGGTCGCGCAAGCGCCCCTTGCCCGCGACGACCTCGATCTTGTTCTTCTTCATGAGGTACTGGACGCCCTTGTACAGCTGGTTGACGACTGCGTCCCGTCGAGCGCTGATGGTCGGGAAGTCGTAGCCGACGACTTCGGCCTTCAGCCCGAACTCGGTCCCCCGCGCGGCCACGCGGTGATAGAGCTCCGAAGACTCGAGCAACGCCTTGGTCGGGATGCAGCCGATATGGAGGCACGTGCCGCCGAGCTTGTCGGATTCGACCAGGGCGACCTTGAGGCCTAGCTGCGCGCCTCGGATGGCGGCTGGGTAACCTGCCATCCCACCCCCGAGGATTGCCACGTCGAAGTCAAAAGCGGGCACTCGAATTACAAGTGTAGGGAGGTCGGCGAGCTGCCCTCAGCAGCCCGGGCGGCGAAGGTTTCGGACGGCGTTGTCATAGTCCGTGCGGTCGGTTATCGCCCGCCCGGCCGCGGGGTTGCCATACCGGTCGATGGCGCGGTAGTACAGCGCGGGGTCGGTCTCCACCGGCATCACCAGCGTGTCGGCGGCGCCATGCGGATCGAGGCATGGATCGCGGCGCTCCGTGGCCAGCGCCTGGAGGTCCGCCATCTGGCGCCCCATCGTCGCCGTCCTGTCCACGGCGGACCTGACGAGCAGCCCGCCGCTGCTGAAGCATGCGAGCACAAGACAGGCGACCAGCGCCGGGCGCCACAGGCCGCGCCAGGGCAGGTTTCGCGCGGCGTCGGCCAGGAGCACGAGCCACAACGTCGCGGCGATGTAGTCATAGCGAGATGCCGCCGACTGCTCGATGCCCAGCTGCGCGCGCGTCGCTCCGGCCACCACATAGAAGGACAGCAGCGCGGCCAGCACGCCGAGGGCGGGCGGGTCAGGCGGATGTCGACGCCACGTCCAGGCCAGGACAACGATCGCCGCGGCCAGCAGCGGTGGACCGAACCACCCGCCCGCGCCGACCAGGCCTGCCACAGCGGCGCCGAGTCCCCACAGTGTGTACAGCGGCACAAGGTAGACATTGGCGAGCGTCGGGCCCGGGGTCGGGTGGTTGCCTGACGGCCCGAACACCAGGTAATAGGCGCCCAGCGCGAGGCCAACGGGAACGAACCACAACAAATCGCGACGGCGATCCGGCGTCAATGCGATCTGGACCACCGCGGCCACGGCGAACACGAGCCCGATTCCGGAAAAGCCGAGCGAGGCCGCAAGAAGCAGCGCCGCTGCTCCAAGTCGGGCGGGTGAGCGCGGGCTTTGCAGCAGCAGAAGCACTCCCA
>VBKD01000017.1 GCA_005888075.1 Chloroflexota bacterium | reverse complement strand
AACACGGCCGTCTTCTCGACTCCCTTGTCCGCCGCGCCGGCGGTCAGCTCGATGAGCCGGGCCTTGGCCTCGAGGTACTCATCCCACGTCGCGTGATAGTCGAGATGATCGTGGCCGACGTTGGTGAACGCCGCCACATCGAAATCGCACGCACGAACGCGCTCCTGGACGAGGGCATGTGAGGTCGTCTCGATGACGGCGCAAGCGGCGTTCGCTTCGACCATGCGCGCGAGCCAGGCCTGCACCTCGGGCGATTCGGTCGTGCTCTGACCGCTCAAGTTGTCCTCGTGGCGCCCGCTGACCGTGAACGACACCGTGCTCATCGCACCCGCGACGATTCCGCTCGCCTGCAAGACGTGCTCGGCCATGTGCGTCGTCGTCGTCTTGCCGTCTGTGCCGGTGATGCCGGCCAGCTTTAGCCGGCGTGAGGGTCGCCCGTAGAACTCGGCAGCGACCTCCGCGAGTCCTATGCGGGTGGACTGCATGCGCAGCACAGGGACATCGGGTGGCAGCTTCACACGCTGCTGCACCGCCAACGCTGCAGCGCCACGCGCCACAGCGTCCGCGACGTACACGTGCCCGTCCACGTGAAGGCCCTCCACCGCGACGAAAAGATCTCCTGGTTTGACGCGTCGCGAGTCATATGCGATGCCGGTGATCTCGACATCGCCGTCGCCTTCGAGGCTGGCGCCGGGGACGCCCCGAGCAAGGTCCGCTAGCTTCATCTGACTCTGAGGATAATCGGCTCGTGATCGCCGAAATCGGCGGCCGCCGTTTCGAATGGGGACCGCGCACGTACGTGATGGGAATCGTGAACGCCACGCCCGACTCCTTCAGCGGCGACGGGCTGGGCAGCAACGAGGAGGCGGCTGTCGAGCAGGGTCTGCGCATGGTGCGTCGCACGCACTGAAAACATCGTTCGCCGCTTGAGCCATGAGGCGGCCGTGCCTGTTTCGATCGACACCTACAAGCTCGAGGTGGCCGAGGCGGCGGTCGCGGCGGGCGCGACGATGGTCAACGACATCTGGGGATTGACCCGATCGCCGGCCATAGCCGATCTCGCGGCGACGCATGGCTGCGCGCTGGTTGTGATGCACAACCAGGACGGCACCGAATATTCGGGTGACCTCATCGACGAGGTGAAGCGATTTCTTCGCGAAGCGGTGGCCCGAGCTGTCGCCGCCGGCGTGCCGAGGGAGCGAGTGATCATCGACCCAGGGATCGGCTTTGGCAAGACCGCCGACCAGAACTGGGTGGTCATGCGGCGCCTCAGAGAGCTGCGCGAACTTGGTCAGCCGATCCTGATCGGCACATCCCGCAAGTCATTCATCGGCAAGGTGCTTGACCTGCCGGTCACGGAGCGCGCCGAGGGCACAGCCGCGACTGTGGTGGCGGCCGTGCTGCGCGGCGCCGACATCGTGCGCGTCCACGACGTCCTGCAAATGAACCGAGCCGTCCGAGTGGCGGACCGCATGCGGTGACGAAAGTCTATGTTGGCCTGGGCTCCAATCTGGGAACGCGTTCGCGCAACCTCAGCGCTGCTCGGCAGCGGCTGCGTCAAAAGGGGTTGCGCATCCTGCGTCAAAGCCGCGTCATCGAGACCGTGCCGTGGGGGGTGAAGGACCAGCCCCACTTTCTGAATCAGGTGATCGAAGCCGATTGGAGCGGAACGCCGCGCCAGCTGCTCAGCGCGGCCAAGCAGGTGGAGCGAGAAGGCGGTCGCAGACCCACAGCGCGTTGGGGCCCACGTGTCATCGACGTCGACATCCTGCTGTTTGGCGATCAGAAAATGCAATCGCGTGACCTTGTCATCCCGCATCCGCGCATCGCGGAGCGACCGTTCGTGCTGAGGCCGCTCAAGGAGTTGGGCGTCAGCCTGGACGCGCGTTCGTGAAGCGGTATCCGATGCCCGGAACGGCCAGGATGTAATAAGGACGCGACGGCTGCGTCTCGATCTTGCGCCGCAGGTTGCGGATGTGGACGTCGATCACGCGCGTCTCGATCGGGTACTCATAACCCCAGATCGAGTTGAGGATCTTTTCGCGACTCAACACCTTGCCCGCGTTGCTCGCGAGAAACGTCAAGAGGTCGAACTCCGTGTGTGTCAGCTCGACTTCCCTGCCGTTCTTGTAGGTTCGCCGCTCATTCACGTCGATCATGAGGTCGCGAAACTCGAGCCGGCTGCGGGTGGTCTCGGCCGATTCGAGGCGAGCGCGGCGTAGGTGTGCAGCCATGCGCGCGACGAGCTCGCGCAGTCGAAGCGGCTTGGTGACATAGTCGTCCGCGCCGATCTCCAGCGCCACGACCACGTCGATCTCATCCGAGCGCGAGCTCATCATGATCACTGGCACGGCGGTATCGATCTTCCGCAGCTCGCGACAGATGTCGAAGCCCGCGCCGTCAGGCAGCGTGACCTCGAGCAAGACCACATTCGGCCGCGACTGCTCCACCTGCTTCAGCGCGTCGGAGCCGGTGTCGACCTCGAGCACCTGGTAGCCGTCCTGCTCGCATGCGCTCTTGATTTCGCGCCGTGTCGTGCCGTCCGGCTCGACCACCAGAACCTTGCGGGCTGTATCGACCGCCGCAGCCATGTCTCAAGCCTAACTGATTTGAAGGATTGTTAGGGAATGTTGCGTTTCAGGCCCCTTATGTAGGCCCTGGTTTTTCGCTCCAGATCGACGAGCCTGGCCGCGCCCGGCGAGAGCACGAGCTCCCAGGCGCCGGCGTAGCTGACCACCTCTCCGCCGAACTCTGATTTGAACACACCGATCCCGTGCCACGCGTGGTCGGGCAGCGCCCTGGGCGGCGGCACGCCCCACAGGTCGAAATCGGTGCATCCCGCCTCGGCGGCTCCACGGATGGCGAACCACCAGGCGAGGTCGTTTCCCATGAGCTCCTTGTGTGCACCTGTGCGCCCGGCGAACAGGCAGTAGGCGCGCCCGCCGAACCGCGCCACCAACACCGTCGCCAGCGGCTCGCGCTTTTCGGGTGCGTACGCGGTGTACGTGCGGCACCACGGCAATTTCGTGAGGAGCTGTTCGTAATAGCGGCGGTCCGGAAGGTGGATCGATTCGCGCCTCTCGACAGCGGCTGACTGCCGCTCGAGCTCGGCTGCGTCCGCGCCCTCTTCGACGACCACGCCGCGCCGAAGGCCTGCGCGGATGTTGTACCGGCGGCCCGGGCGAAACGTTTGCAGCAGCTCGTCCGGCGGGGCCAGCTTGAGGATCCGCGTGTGCTGCGGCTGTGTCGCCTTCGCCTGGGTGAACCCTTGCTCCTTCAGCGCGTCCGCGAATGCGAACGGAGCGTCGGGTTCGACGGTGAGCCGGGCCATCTTCGCGTCGCGCGCCCACCCGGCAAGAAGATCGAGCGCCTCAGCCGTCGACGGCACCGGACCGCGGGGGACGTAAGCCTCCCGCGCCGGACCGACCGAACGGATCTGCACGCTGGCCATGCCGTCGTGGGCGAGGCGCACCCTCTCGATCCTCCACCCCGCGCGCGCCTGCACGTCTCCCCACGCCCATGACTGCAGCAGGGAGGCAGGGGACCCGCGCTCCTCGAGGTCGGCGTCCCACCTCTCGGCATCCGTCGTCACGCCGGTCCCGGCTCAGCGACGAGGGCCTCATCAAGATGGCCGATGTCGTTCACTCCGCCGATGATCACGCGGCCATCGCGCCTCTCGAGCACCGAGATGGAGGCGTTCTGAATCTTGAAAGAAAACAGACCATGGCTGGTGCGGCCGACGATGCGGTGCAGAGCGATCTGGATCACACCGCCGTGAGTGACAGCGAGCACGTCACCGCTTTCGTGGCGGCGAAAGATCTCATCCAGCGCCGCGCTGACGCGAGCCTCGAACAGAGCCGCCCCCTCGCCGCCTGGCACCAGGTCCCAGTCCGGCGCTTCGGCCCACCTCGCCCAGGCCTCAGGAAATCGCTCGGCGATCTCTTCGATCCGCAGTCCTTCCCAATCGCCAAGAAAGATCTCGCGCAGCGCGGGTAGCGCCTGCGGCTCGCTGCCGGTCGACCGCGCCACCGCCTGGGATGTCTCCCATGCGCGCTTCAGGTCGCTCGAGTAAAAGGCGGCGAAACGCCTGCCGGCCAGTCGCAACGCCAGACGCTCAGCCTGCCGGCGCCCCTCCTCGGAAAGGGGCGGGTCGAGCTGGCCCTGGATGCGGTGCTCGCGGTTCCAGGTCGACTGGCCATGACGGACTAGGACGAGTCGCGCCGGGGAAGGCTTGGTGGCAAGCGGGGCGGCGTCGCCTGCTTCCGGAGACGGGGTGCTTTCAAGCTCTTCGGCGGCGCCGGTCTCCGGCGGCTCCTGGCGCGCAGGTCTGATCTCGATATCTATACTAACTTTCTCTTAATCCCACGACCGGCTGGCCGGTCTCAGGAGAAGGCTGATTGCAGTCACACGGCTCGTTGATCGAAACCCCCCTTCGATCACTTTTGGAAGCTGCTCAAGGTGAGCGATCGACGGGCACCCTGACCGTCCGGGATGGGAACGGCCAGTCGGCCTCGCTCTACTTTCTCTTTGGCCATCTTTTTCACGCGCAGGGGGATGGGAAGTCTGGCGATGACGCCGTGGTCAACGCCCTTCACTGGACGAAGGGGGACTTCGAGTTCGACGCCAAGGCCAAGCTGCCCGCCGATGAGACGGTCAAGGCGGGCATCCCCGAGCTCGTCCACGCCGCGGAAGTCGCTCCGCCAAACGCCGCCCCGGAACCCGAGCCGGAACCCGAGCCGGAACCCGAGGAGGTGAAGGCCGAGGAGAATCACGAGAAGCCAGAGCCGAAACCAGAGCCAAGAGCCGAGAGGAGGGAGCATGCTGAACCGGAGAGAAAGGTGGAAGCACCGCAACCGAGACGTGGCGTGAAGCATCGACCACAGCCGAAACACGGCCGCGAGCCCATACCCGTCCCCGCCGGACAGATCCTGTACGACTCGCTCAAGACCTCCTTCGTCGACTTTCCTCGGCTCATGACGACCCTCGAGAAGGAGGGCTACACGGGTTATGTGCGGCTGCTCACGGACGATGCATCGGGATTGATCCTTTTCCGTGAGGGGTCCGCGCTCGAGTGTCTGTACGACGGCGTCGCGGAGGCTGGCGGCATGGTCCTCGGCAAGCAGGCGCTGCAGGAGTTCAACGACGACGTGAACGGCGGCCATGGCGTGCTCGATGTGGTGGGGTTGTCGCCAGAGCTGATCGACGGGCTTTACGAGCTGACCGTGTCGCGCCCGATGTACACCGAGCTGTACGCCGCATGGGTCGACATGAAGGCGCTGCTCAACTTCCTCAGCGAACGCAAGCTGAGCGGCAGCGTGTTGATCCGCTCCAACGCCGGCACCGGCGTGATCATCCTGGCGCACGGCGAGCTCGCCGGCGCTTACACCAGCGAATCCCGCGACATCTCGGACAAGCCGGATCGGGCGCTTGCGCTGTGCGACGACCCGAAGGCGATGATCGAGGTCAAGTCGGCCGACGCGAGCAAGCACCCGCCGCTCGATGTGGTCGAGGTCATCGGCGGGCAGCGAGGCCGCAACTCGCCCGCCAGCCAGAATTCGCCGTCTCCGGCTCCAGCAACCTCAGCGCCCGCGCCCGAGCCGGCCGCCCCGACGGCTCCGACCGTGCAGGTCATGCCGCCGGAGCCTCCGACCGCGCAGATCCCGACCGGCCCCTTCTCAGGCTATGCCCAGCAGGCGCCGGCTTCGGTGCAGGTCGTCGAGCCGACCACGCTGCCCCGTTCGTCGGGCGGGCCTCAGCTGGACTGGGGTGCGATCGTGGCCGAGCTGCAGGCGATGGCCGAGGACGCCCTGGGCAACCGGGCACGGAAGGTCAAGGACATCCTGGGCGCGGCCGATCCCTCCCTCGCCGGAATCGAGGCGGCGATCGACCAGATCCCGAGCATCTCGCTGCTCTTCGTCGACTCTTCGCGACTCGAGCAGCTGGCGCAGGAGATGAGGGCCCGGCTCAAGTCTCACCTCTGACGGCCAGGTCGGTTGCCTTAACAGGCAGGGTTGGGAATTGGTTCGTCCGCGGCTAACGTGGCGTCAGGCTGAGCTGGCGGGGGGAGGGAGCCAACGGGAGAGGGAGGGCCCGAAAAACCTGCGCCTCCTCGGTGCGGCCGCCCTCATCGCCGTGCTGATGCCCCTTGCCGCCACCGCCTGCGGAGGCCCTCCCCAGATCGTCGACTATTCACCGCAGCGCGGGGCGGTCGACGTTTCCACCGCGGCGCCCATCCAGATCACCTTCGACCACGACGTCGATCAGGCCTCCGTCGAAAGCCGGCTGCACCTCGTCCCTGCGGGCACCGGCACCCCACGCTGGCCGACGGCGCGCCAGCTCGTCTACGACCACGAGACGCTGCGGGCGAACACTCCGTATGAGGTGGTGCTCGAGCCGGGCTATCGCGACCATTCCGGCAACGTCGACACGCTGCGCCACCACTGGTCCTTCGTCACCGAGGGGCCGCCGAGTCTCGCGAGCTCAACGCCCGCCAACGCCGACGCCGCCGTCGACCCGGCGGCCTACCTGGCCATGACATTCACCCGCGCGATGCAGCTCTCCAGCCTCAAGAACGCGCTGACCATCAGTCCGGCCGTGCCGTTCGACGTGCGCCTCGACCCGTCCGACAACCGCCGGGCGATCATCGCTCCCTCTCGGCTCCTCACGCCCAATCAGAAATACGTCCTGCAGGTCGGCGAAGCCGCGATCGACGTCGATGGCAACGCACTCGATCGCGGGCGCGCCGTCACTTTCACAACCGGCCCGGTCAGGCCGCTGCACGGCTGGATTACTTTCACCACCTCCGCCGCCGGGTCCCCGGCGGGCCTCTGGCTCGTCAACGAATCC
>VBKD01000016.1 GCA_005888075.1 Chloroflexota bacterium | reverse complement strand
CCAAGGGAGCGTCAGTGGGACGACCCCGACCGTGACCAACACCAGTGGCTCGGTGGCGAGCACCGGCAGCGTCAGCGGGACGACGCCGACCGTCACCGGAGGCGGCGGAGCGGTAAGTGGCGGCGGTGGCCAGGTGTCAGGCGCAGGAGCAACGACCGGCGCAGTCGGAGGCGGCGCAGTGAGTGGCGCGACGACGACCGGCGGCGGCGTGGTTCTGGCTGCAACGGGCGCTCCCATCGCGGGCGGCGTGCTGGGCGGCTTGCTTGCCCTGATCGGGGCCATAGGCCTCAGGGCGCGGAGGCGGCGCTAACAGTCGGCAGCGGGGCCGGGGCTCGCGAAAGCGGGCCCCGGTCTTTTTTTGCTCCGACCCCGCCACTGAGGGGCGTCTACCTCACTTGTACGGTGACGAGAGCCACCTCTAGGCCGTTTGATGTAGGGCAAAATCCCGCCTGGAGGGGCCTGTGGAGGCAGCTGCGCTCCCCGTTGCCGGCGACTTGGTCCTCAACGGTCAACGATCGGAGGATTCGGGGGCGTCCGCTCCTAAGACGAAGAAACGTTCCGGCCGGCATCAGCAAAAGCTGCAGGGAGCAGCTTTCGCGGCGCTCGCCGCTGTTTCGTCGTACCTGGATTCGGACGAAGACCTACCCTCCTTCTTCGGCCGGCTGAGCGCCACCATCGCGCAGCAGGTCGGGGCAAGGCGAGCGGCCTTCTGGCGGCTGGGGCCACGCGGAACGGTCACCCTGCAGCCCGAGCCATTCGGTTTCGCAACGCCTGCCAACCTCCAGGACATACGAATCCAGCTCGGGCTGAACGGCGAAGGGATCCTCGAACGCATCGTCTTTCGCGATGAGCTCGACCTGGACAAGGGGACGTCAGCACAGCTCGACCTTCTGTGGCGCGAGTGCGGGCTGGCCGGCATGAAGAACTCGATCGCGGCCGCTTGGCGGGCGGGCGACCGGCGCATCGGCGCCGTTGTCGTTTATGACTCACGCCGCGGGTTCACCCCCAACGATCTGTGGTTCTTGCGGCTCGCCGGAATGGCGACCGGCCTCGTGTGGCAGTACAAGGAAGCGGAGGACGAGCTTGGCCAGACCGCGGTCAGGCTGGAAGAGGCGATGGCCGCGCGTCGTCACCTCCTGAACAACATCGCGGCGGGCGGCGACGAGGCCCGCCGCCGGTTCGCCAGCGCCCTGCACGACGACTCGCTGCAGCTCCTGACCGGAGCCGAGCTCCAGCTGGAACGCCTTCGCAACGACCTCATTGGCAGCCGTCAGGCGGTGCAGCTCGATCAGCTTCGGAACACGCTGCTCAAGGTCGAGGACTCGCTTCGACGCCTGCTGATGAACGTCAGCCCAGAGTCGATCGAGACCGTGGTGGCGGTTCCTTACAACTTGAAGGGCTCAATCAGCGAGCGGCTCGAATCGATGCGCCTGCGCGCGGGCATCGAACCGGACATCGATATCCGCCTTCCCGCAGGAGTTCCCGAGCCGATCCAGTCGATCGTGCTCAAGAACGTGACCGAGGCGCTGACCAACGTCGAGAAGCACGCCAACGCGACGCGCGTCTCGGTGGTCGTCGAGTCGGTCGACGACGGGATCCGCGTCGAGGTGAGCGATGACGGCGCCGGCTTCGTGGTGGCGGAATCGGTCAACCTGCCGGGGCATCTGGGCCTGCTGGCGATGCGCGAGCGTGCGCAGCTGGCAGGCGGTTCGTGTCGCATAGAAAGCGATCCAGGAGCCGGAGCCAAGGTGGAGTTCTGGCTGCCACTGAGCCAATAGAGCAAACCAAATCTTAGTAAGCGGAAAAGGGAAGGAAGGAAAAGAGGGAGATATGGCCATCAATACTCCGGTCAGGGGTAGCAGCAAACGTCCGCAAAACGGCGACGCGATCGATCCCAAGGTCACGCTCCAGGTCCTGGCGGCGGTCCGGCGCGGCGACTTCTCGGCGCGCATGCCGGCCGACTTGCGCGGATCCGCCGGGAAGGTGGCGGTCGCTCTAAACGAGATCATCGAATCGAACCAGCGGCTGGAGCGCGAGATCCGGCGGCTGAGCAAGCAGGTGGGCAAGGAAGGTCGGGTCAAGCGGGCCGAGCACGATAACGCGGGCGGGGGCTGGGCGTCGACCCTGGATGCGGTCAATGACCTGGTCGAGGACCTGGCACGGCCCAACACGGAGATCGCGCGCGTGATCAGCGCCGTCGCCAACGGCGACCTATCCCAAACGATGGCGCTGCAGATCGACGGCCGGCCGCTGCAGGGGCAGTTCCTCGACACGGCGAAAACCGTCAACACGATGGTTGAACAGCTCAACGGGTTTGCCAACGAGGTGACGCGTGTCGCCCGCGAGGTGGGCACCGAAGGGAAGCTCGGCGGCCAGGCGGAGGTAAAGGGCGTCGGCGGGGTCTGGAAGGATCTGACCGACAACGTCAACCTGATGGCCGGCAACCTGACCAGCCAGGTGCGCAACATCGCCGAGGTCACGACGGCCGTCGCCAACGGCGACCTCTCCAAGAAGATCACCGTCGACGTCCGAGGCGAGATCCTCGAGCTCAAGAACACCGTCAACACCATGGTCGAACAGCTCAACGGGTTCGCCAACGAGGTGACACGCGTCGCCCGCGAGGTCGGCACTGAAGGAAAGCGCCGTCGCCAACGGCGACCTATCCCAAACGATGGCGCTGCAGATCGACGGCCGGCCGCTGCAGGGGCAGTTCCTCGACACGGCGAAAACCGTCAACACGATGGTTGAACAGCTCAACGGGTTTGCCAACGAGGTGACGCGTGTCGCCCGCGAGGTCGGCACCGAAGGGAAGCTGGGCGGCCAGGCGGAGGTCAAGGGCGTTGGCGGGGTCTGGAAGGACCTCACCGAAAACGTGAACTTGATGGCCGGCAATCTGACCAGCCAGGTGCGCAACATCGCCGAGGTCACGACCGCGGTCGCCAACGGCGACCTCTCCAAGAAGATCACCGTCGACGTCCGAGGCGAGATCGCCGAGCTGAAGAACACCATCAACACCATGGTCGACCAGCTCAACGCGTTTGCCAACGAGGTGACGCGCGTGGCGCGCGAGGTCGGCACCGAAGGGCGCCTCGGTGGTCAGGCCGACGTGAAGGGTGTCGGTGGTATATGGAAGGACCTCACGGAAAACGTGAACTTCATGGCCGGCAACCTGACCAGCCAGGTGCGCAACATCGCCGAGGTCACGACGGCGGTGGCCAACGGCGACCTGTCGAAGAAGATCACCGTCGACGTCCTGGGTGAGATCCTCGAGCTCAAGAACACCATCAACACGATGGTCGACCAGCTCAACGCGTTCGCCAGCGAGGTGACGCGTGTCGCCCGCGAGGTGGGTACCGACGGCAAGCTCGGCGGCCAGGCAAGAGTCGAGGACGTCGCCGGCATATGGAAAGACCTCACCGACAACGTCAACACGATGGCGAGCAACCTCACCGACCAGGTTCGCGGAATCGCGCGCGTGGTCACCGCGGTCGCGAACGGAAACCTCAAGGGCAAGCTCACGCTCGAGGCGAAGGGTGAGATCGCCGAGCTCGTCGAGACGATCAACAGCATGACCGACACCCTTGCTGTGTTCGCCGAGCAGGTCACGACGGTGGCGCGCGAGGTGGGCGCCGAGGGCCGCCTGGGTGGTCAGGCCAAGGTGCCTGGCGCGGCCGGCACGTGGCGCGACCTGACCGACAACGTCAACCAGCTGTCCGCCACCCTCACCACTCAGGTGCGAGCCATCGCCGAGGTGGCCACGGCCGTGACGATGGGCGACCTCACGCGGTCGATCAACGTCGACGCGAGAGGAGAGGTTGCCGTCCTCAAGGACAACATCAACGAGATGATCCGCAACCTGAAGGAGACCACCGAAAAGAACACCGAGCAGGACTGGCTGAAGACCAACCTGACGCGATTCACCCGCATGCTGCAGGGCCAGCGCGATCTGATGACCGTGTCCAAGATGATCCTCACGGAGCTGGCTCCACTGGTGAGCGCGGAGCACGGGGCGTTCTACGCGATGGTCGGCCCGAACGGCATGCCTGCCCATCTGACGTTCCAGGCCGGGTACGCGTACAAGCCGCGCAAGACCGTGCCGCTCGAATTCTCACTCGGCGAAGGCCTGATCGGCCAGTGCGCGGAGGTGAAGAAGCGGATCGTGGTCACCAACATTCCCCAGGACTACATCCGCATCAACTCGGCCCTCGGTGAGGCGCCGCCGGCGAGCATCGTCGTGCTGCCTGTGCTCTTCGAGGGTGAGGTGCGTGCGGTCATCGAGCTGGCGTCGTTCAAGCCGTTCAGCGCCACACATATCGACTTCCTCGACCAGCTGGCCGAGAGCATCGGCATCGTGCTCAACACGATCGAAGCCAACAGCCGGACCGAAGACCTTCTGGTTCAGTCACAGTCTCTGGCCAACGAGCTGCAGAGCCAGCAGGATCAGCTGCAGAGGACCAACGACGAGCTGGCTGAAAAGGCCCGCCAGCTGGAAGAGCAAAACGCAGAGATCGATCAGCGGCGCAAAGAGGTGGAGCAGGCCAAGAACCTGGTCGAGGAAAAGGCGGAACAGGTGGCGCTGACCTCGCGCTACAAGTCGGAGTTCCTGGCCAACATGTCCCACGAGCTGCGCACGCCACTGAACAGCCTGCTGATCCTCGCCCAGGAGCTGGCCGCCAACCCCGACGGCAATCTGCTGGCCAAGCAGGTCGAGTACGCGACCATCATCCGGTCCTCCGGGACCGACCTCCTGAAGCTGATCAACGACATCCTCGACCTATCGAAGATCGAGTCGGGGACCGTGGCGCTGGACATCGCCAACTGGCCGCTGTCCGAGCTGCAGCCGATGCTCGAGCGCACGTTCCGTCACGTGGCGGAGGCGACCAAGATCGGATTCTCGATCGAGCAGCGTCCCGGACTGCCGGAGAGCATTCCGACCGACCCTCAACGATTGCAGCAGATCCTCAACAACCTGCTGAGCAACGCATTCAAGTTCACCGAACGAGGGCGGGTGGAGTTCATCACCGAGCCGGCGGGCTCGGGCTGGAGTCCCGCCAACGAGCAGCTGAACCGCGCCCCGCTCGTGATCGCCTTTAAGGTCATCGACACCGGGATCGGCATCCCGCTCGAAAAACAGCAGTCGATCTTCGAATCTTTCGCCCAGGTCGACGGCAGCACCAGCCGCAAGTTCGGCGGCACGGGGCTGGGCCTGTCGATCTGCCGCGAGCTGACTCGTCTCCTCGGCGGGGAGATCAGGCTCGAGAGCGCGGTTGGCGTTGGCAGCACGTTCACGGTTTACCTGCCGGTCGTCACGCCGGAGCAGCGGCGTTCGCCGTTGGCGAACATCTCCGATGAGCTGACCGGCACCATTCCCCAACCGCAGCTCGTTGCGGCCGCGACCGGGAGGGGCGCGGGTTGGCAGCCTGAGCACACGGTGACCGTCGCCAAGGCCCCGAGCACCGAAGCGGTCCCGTCGCTGCTGGTGGTCGAGGACGACCCGGTACAGAGGCGTTACATCGTCGACCTCATGCAGCCCACAGGAACGCAGACGACCGCGGTTGCCACCGGCGACGAGGCCCTTGCCCTGATGCGGACGGAGCCGTTCGACTGCGTCATCCTCGACCTCGGCCTGCCGGGACTAAGCGGGTGGCATGTGATCGAGACGCTGCAGAGCGAGAACCTGCTGGGTTCGACGCCGCTCGTCGTGTACACAGGCAGAGACCTCACGCGTAAGGAAGAGATCAAGCTCGGCAAGGCGGCCAAGAGCATCGTCATCAAGGACGCGCGCTCGCCTGAACGCCTCCGCGAGGAGATCATCTCGGTCCTGTGGGGCAGCAAGAGCAAGGATCAAGCGGCCGCCCAGCAGACGACGAATGGCGGCGAGCCCACCTACCCCGAGCTGATCGGCAAGAAAGTCCTCATCGTCGACGACGACGTGCGCAATATCTTCGCCTTGACGGCCATGCTCGAGCGGCAGAAGATGGATGTCGTATCGGTTTACTCCGGCCAGGAGGCGCTCGACGTTCTGGATCAGAGGACCGACATAGATGTCGCGTTGGTCGACGTGATGATGCCGGAGATGGACGGCTACGTGACGATGGAAAGAATGCGTGGTCTGGAGCTGTTCCGCGAGCGACCAATCATTGCGCTCACGGCGAAAGCCATGAAAGGCGATCGCGAAAAGTGCCTCGAAGCCGGAGCTTCCGATTACATCGCCAAGCCTGTGAACAACGATGAGCTTCTCACCTTGCTCAAGTCCTGGCTGGTGCCGTGAGTGAGACTTCGGCAGCGCGGCTGGATGCCGCAACCGAGCTCGAAAAGATCGAGCTCGGACTGCTGCTGGAAGGCATCCGGCTTTGTTACGGATATGACTTCCGCGAGTACGCGCTGGCGCCACTACGACGTGGCATCGTGAGCGCCATGACGCGCGAAGGCGCGCCGACCATATCCGCCTACCAGGACCGCATCCTGCATGACGCAAACTCGATGCAGCGATTGCTCGGCACGATCGGCGTCACCGTGACCGGAATGTTCCGCGATCCAGACCTCATGCGCTGTCTGCGTGAAGAGGTGATTCCCCTTTTCAAAACCTATCCGTCGATTCGCATATGGGTCGCAGGCTGCGCGAGCGGTGAGGAAGTTTATGCGCTCGCCATCTTGCTGGAAGAGGAGGGCATCCTTCATCGCTCGACCATCTATGCGACAGACCTCAATGAAGACATGCTTGCTGTCGCTCGCACCGGCGCTTATCCCGTGGATCGCGTTCGCAAGTACGAAGAGCTCTACCTGCAGTCTGGCGGCCGGACGAGGCTTGCCGATTACTTCACAGTTTCCGGTCGTAGCGCGCGCTTCAGTCGGGATCTACAAAAGAACGTCACGTGGTCGCGCCACAACCTGGTCACCGATTCCTCATTCAATGACTTCCATCTCATCCTCTGCGCCAACGTCCTCATCTACTTCCTACCCGTGCTGCAGGGACGCGCCCACCGGATGTTCTATGACAGCCTGATCAGGTCTGGGTTCCTGGCCCTCGGCAAGCGAGAGTCGCTCATCTACTGCGCGGATCGAGATCACTATGAGCAGGTGCGGGATGGGGTGAACCTGTTCCGAAAACTCCGATGGTGACCCGGCCGCGCCGCACGCGCGACGTAGCCGCGCCGGTGGGCACCAAGGTCAGCATCCTGATCGTGGACGACGACCCCACGAAGCGATTCGCGCTCCGCTCGATCCTCGAGCCGGTGGGCGAAAACGTGGTGGAGGCCACGTCGGGCGCCGACGCCTTGCGACAGCTGCTGCGCGGAGATTTCGCCGTGATCTTGCTCGACGTCCGCATGCCGGTCATGGATGGTTTCGAGACCGCGCAGCTCGTCCGCCAGCGTCCGCGGTCGGAGCTCACGCCGATCATCTTCGTGACCGCCCTCGACCAGGCGGAGACAGACATGGAACGCGGTTACGACCTGGGCGCTGTGGACTTCGTCTTCGCACCGGTGGTGCCGGCCATCCTCCGGGCCAAGGTGTCGGTCTTCGTCGAGCTCTACCGCGCGCAGCAGGAGCTGCGCCGCTACCGGTTGCAGCTCGAGGAGCTGGTCCAGGAGCGCACCACCGCGTTGACTGCCATCAACCGCGAGCTCGAGGCTTTCAGCTACTCGGTCTCGCACGACCTGCGAGCGCCGCTGGTGGCCTTCGACGGACTGAGCAAGACGCTGCTCGAAGACTATGGGGGCCAGCTCGACAAACGCGCCAAGGAATACATCGAGCGCATGCGCCTGGCGAGCCAGCGAATGACCTCGGTCTTCGATGGTCTGCAGACATTGTTCCGCCTGACCGGCGGCGAGATACGCCGCGAGCAGCTAGATATCAGCTCGATCGCCGGTCAGATCGTCGACGAGATTCGATCGGAAAACCCTGAGCGTCATGTGGAAGTCGACATCGCGTCCGGGATGACCGCGGTTGGCGACCAGCGCCTGGTGCGAATACTGCTGGCAAACCTCATCAGCAATGCCTGGAAGTTCACGGGAGAAAGCAGCGCTCCCAAGGTCTGGGTCGGCCAGGAAATGGTCGAGGGGGCACGGCGTATCTTCGTGCGCGACAACGGGGTCGGCTTCGACATGATTTCCGCCCACCGCCTCTTCGGCGCCTTCCAACGGCTGCACAGCCAGAGCGAGTTCCCGGGAGCGGGAATCGGCCTGGCGACCGCCCGGCGAATCGTCAACCGGCACGGAGGGCGGATCTGGGCCGAGGGTGCGGTGAGCGACGGGGCAACGTTCTACTTCGTTCTCTAAAAGGAATGAGAGGGAACCCGGATGGTTCCCTCTCATCGCCGGGCGCTTCGCGCGCGGCTGCTCTCCTTCCGGTATATCGATGGGATTGCTTAAAGGTTTCTCCTCGCGGCGCTGGGAGACTTAGCAACAAAGTCGCGGCCGGGGTGAACCCGGCCGCCCCCGCCGCGCTGGCTGGCGCGATCTAGGGCCACCATCGCCGTCAGGTCAACCCTGGGCCTGTCGCGCGTTCTATCGGCAAGGTGGCTGTTGGCCGGTTTCCGGCCGCCGTGGGGCGGTGGTCGGGGCGGTTTCGTCTTCGCGTCCTGACGGTTCTATGGATCGTCTGCTTCGCCGTGGGCATCTATTTGATGGGTGGCTTTGCCTACGGCATGTGGAACGGCGTCTCCGAGCAACACAGGATGAACCAGGCTTGGCAGTACCAGACCGGGCCCAGGCAGGGCGTGACGAAGGCGATCGACCGCAGCCTACAGCAGCCCGTCGACGGAGTCGACTTCGCGATCCGCGTGCCCAGGCTGGGCTACTTCGCGGCGGTCAAAGAGGGGGTCGACAGCGGTGTGCTGTACGCAAGCCCCGGTCACTACCCGTCGACCAGGTGGCCTGGCAATCCGGGCACCGTCGGGGTTGCCGCTCACAACGTGTACTGGATCAACTTCCCCCAGCTTGCCAAAGGCGACGAGATCGACATCGAGACGCGCTATGGCATCTATCGCTATCGGGTCACGGGCGCCCGCGTGGTGAATCCGGAC